>RFJX01000107.1 GCA_003694425.1 Gammaproteobacteria bacterium | reverse complement strand
TGGCCTCGCCGGAGAGCCCGGGGACCCGGCTGACCTGGCGCTCGGCAAAGAAGAGGTGCCTCATGGCGGCGAATTGCGGCGAGCTGCGGCAGATCTCGAACAGCTCCGCCTCCCTTGCCAGGGCTTCCTTCCAGGGCAGGGTGACGGCGGCCTCCAGGCACTCGAGGATCCGCAGGGGGGCCTCCTGTCCACGGGCCTTCTTCAGCAGCGCCTCGCGGCTGGAGGCGAAGAACTCCGGTGTGGCCTGCGGATCCTCCAGTACGGTTTCGGAGAGCCGGCGGGGCCCACAGCCCGATTCGAGCAGCTCCCGGGCCCATTCCAGAGCCCCGGTCAGCAGGTCCCCCTCGACGATGCGGTCGATGATCCCGAGTTCGCTTGCCTCCCTCGCCCCGAGCGGCCGGCCGGAGGTCATGATCTCCAGGGCCCTGGCAACCCCGGTCAGCCGGGGCAGGCGCTGGGTCCCGCTGGCTCCGGGGAGGAGGCCGAGGGTCACTTCCGGCAGGCCCACCCGGGCGTCCGGCAGGGCGCAGCGGTAGTGGCAGCCCATCGCCAGCTCCAGGCCACCGCCCAGGGCGCTGCCATGGATCGCGGCGATGACCGGCTTCTGCCGGGATTCGACCTGCGCCACCAGTTCGGGTAGCCAGGGCGGTTGCGGGGGGCGTTCGAACTCGGTGACATCCGCACCGGCGCAGAAATGGCGGCCGGCACCGCGCAGGATGGCCGCGCGCGCGTCTTCGTCGCCGGCGAAGCTATCGGGGGCTTCCGCCAGGGCGGAGCGGAGTCCCGGCCCGAGGGCGTTGACCGGGGGACTGGACATGGTGATGACGACGATGTCGCCGACCTTGTCGTAGTCCACGAGCGGCTTCATCTCTTCCGTCCCGAGCCTGTTCATGTCAGGTACCAGGCCAGCAGGGCCGCCAGTGCCAGCGCGCCGGCCAGCGCCCATGGCAGCCAGGCCCGCGCCGGCCGTTCCGCTTCGGGCTCCGGCGCGGCGGCACGCTCCTCGGATTCGAGCTGCTCACGCAGGGCGGTGACGAACGATTCGCCAATGCCGTCGGCGACCTTCTTCATCATCCCGGACCCGAACTTCCCCAGCCGGCCCATGATGGTGACATCGGAACGGTAGCTGACCTCCGTAAGGTCGGGTGACAACGGCTTCAGGGCAAGCTCGCTGGTGGCCTTGATCCGGCTCGCCTTGCTCCCTTCCTCGCCCTTGGTCACATAGGAGGCGAACTCGGGGGGGCGCTCCTCGACGGCCTCGATCAGGACATTGAAGGTGGTGCGCACGGGACCGATCCGGGTATTGATGACCGCCTTGTAGTGGTTGTCGTCGACCCGCTCCGCGCCTTCGCATCCCGGGACACAGGGTGCGACCCGTTCCGGATCGGTGATGAATTCCCAGACCCGCTGTTGCGGACTGGCCACCTGGAAGGTCTTCTCGATTCGCATATCCACCTCCACACCGGGAATGCCGGGATACAGGTATCTACCCCGGAACCATACGGCAGCGTATTGCAAATATCAAGGTCCATCCACGTTTTCATCGCCGGTATCACCCTTGTGAGCGTGGCGCCGGGACAGAACGCCCCATGACCATGACATACGGCGTTGAATGGTCTATGTTTGACCGAGGCCAGCAAAGCGCGGGGGAGAGGCATGGTGAAGTTCAGCGTGAGCCTGCAGGGGAGCTACCCGGTCCGTGACTACATCGACAAGGCGAGGCGGATCGAGGACTACGGCTTCGACGAGATCCATGTCTACGACGACCTCATGTTCAAGCCGTGCTGGCCGCTGCTGACCCTGATCGGGGAACACACCAGCACCATCCGGCTGGGTCCGGGCATCATCACACCCCAAATCGTCCACCCCTGCTATCACGCCGGCAATCTCGCGGAGCTGGACGAGCTGACGGAGGGGCGTGCCGTACTGGGCATCGCCCGGGGCGCCTTCTGGGAGTTTCTCGGCATCCGCAAGCAGGAGAAACCGATCACCATGGTGAGGGAGGCGATAGCGATCATCCGCAGGCTTCTGCGGGGTGACCGGACCCCCTTTCAGGGCAAGGTGTTCACGGTGACCGAGGAGCTGTTCTTCCGCTTCCGGCCCTTTCGCAGCGAGGTCCCCATCTTCATCGGTACCTGGGGTCCGAAGATGTGCCAGCTGGCCGGAGAGATTGCGGACGGGGTCAAGTCGGACGGGCTGTGGAATCCGGCCTACGTCTCGCTGATCCGGGAAAACGTGGCGATCGGCGCCGCCCGCGCCGGCCGGGACCCGGCCGAGGTGGCGATCATCGCCGGCCCGCTGTGCTCCGTCTCGAGGAATCGAGAGGCGGCGGTAGCAGCCGCCCGCCGGGTCCTGGCGGTCTATCTGCCCTACCTCCGTCCCATGACCGACGTGGCAGGGATCCCGGAGGAAGAGCTGAACCGGGTCCGCGAAGCGGCCGCGGTCGGGGATTTCGAACGCGGCGCCGCCCATGTCTCCGACCTCGCCGTCTCCCGCTGCTCGGTGACCGGGACCCCGGCAGAGGTCGTCGACCAGATCGAGGAGATGGTCGAGGCCGGGGTGACCCACGTCGCCTTCGGCCACCCGCTGGGCCCCGATTTCGATGAGGCCCTGGATCTGCTCGGGCGCGAGGTCCTGCCCCGTTTCCGGTGATCGGCGGAAGGGGGTGAAAAAAACATACGCGGGCGTATTGTATTTGCCGGGAACCTGTACTATCATCGATGTGGGGTTTTATTGATTTCCTTTCTAGGTTTTGGTCTCAACATCTGGACCGGAAAGGAAATCAGTGGCGGCATGCGGGCCCGGGGAATGGGCCGGATGCAGACCGCCACCGCAAGTGGAGGGACCGCGCCAGATCCATGCGCCGGCGTGTTGCACGGCACCATGGAGAGGCCAGGGCCCTGAAAGGTCGCCCGGGGGGCGTTCGTCAGTACCACCGCATCGCGTTGGGGGGAGCACAATGAAGACCATTTCCTGCAAGTCATTGCTGGCGGGCATCGGCATGGCGCTCGCAAGCACGGCCGGCCACGCCTGGCAGTCGAAGGACGGCAGTCTCACCGCTCACGGCTTTGTCGAACACGCCAACTACACCCGTTTCAACGGGGTTGGCGTCGCCAAGGCCCGCACCCGCGGACAGCTGGAATGGGCCAAGGACATCGGCGCCTTCGGTCCCTTCCGCAACGTCTCCATCGCCGGGACCCTGCGGGGCAGCTATGACTCGGTCTATGACCTGAAC
>RFJX01000106.1 GCA_003694425.1 Gammaproteobacteria bacterium | reverse complement strand
GCTGTCGGCTGTCGGCTGTCGGCTGTCGGCTGTCGGCTGTCGGCTGTCGGCTGTCGGCCAGGAGCGTAATCGCCTCCCCCTCCGTGTCAAGCACCTTTCGAACCGATGGCCGAAGGCCGAAAGCCGATAGCTGATAGCTGACAGCCGCTCACTCCACCGGCTTGCGCAGCCGGATGTGCAGCTCACGCAGCTGGCGGTCGTCAACCGGCGCCGGGGCCCGGGTCAGGAGGCAGCTCGCGGTCTGGGTCTTGGGGAAGGCGATCACCTCGCGGATGGAACTGGCGCCGCACAGCAGGGTGACGATGCGGTCCAGGCCGAAGGCGATCCCGCCATGGGGTGGGCAGCCGTACTTCAACGCCTCCAGCAGGAAGCCGAACTTCTCCTCGGCCTCCGCGGCCCCGATCCCGAGCAGTTCGAATACCGTGTCCTGCATCTCCCTGCGGTGGATACGGATCGAGCCACCGCCGATCTCCGAGCCGTTGAGCACCATGTCGTAGGCCCGGGAGAGGGCCACGCCGGGGTTCGCGCGCAGCTCGTCCGGGTCGTCGGTATTGGGGGCGGTGAAGGGGTGATGCAGGGCGAACCAGCGGCTCTCCTTCTCGTCCCACTCGAACATGGGGAAGTCGATGACCCAGAGGGGTCGCCATCCCTCCTCCACCAGCCCCAGGTCGTGACCGAGGCGCACCCGCAGGGCGGCCAGGGACTCGTTCACCACGCTGGCCCTGTCGGCCCCGAAGAAGATGAGGTCGCCGCTCATCGCGCCGGTCCGTTCCAGCAGGCTCTCGATCACGCCGTCCGGCAGGAACTTGAGGATCGGGGACTGCAGCCCATCGCGGCCGGCATCGCGCTCGTTGACCTTGATGTAGGCCAGCCCCTTCGCCCCATAGATGCCGACGAATTCGGTGTACTCGTCGATCTGCTTGCGGGTGAGGCGGCCCCCCTCCGGGACCCGCAGCGCCGCAACCCGCCCGTTCTCGCTGTTGGCCGGACCGGAGAAGACCTTGAACTCCACCGCCTTCATCAGATCGGAGATTTCGGTCAGCTCCAGCGGGATGCGCAGATCGGGGCGGTCGATGCCGAACCGGCGCACCGCTTCGGCATGGGTCATGCGCGGGAAGGGGTCGGGCAGCTCGATCCCGGCCACCTCGCGGAACAGTTCGCGGATCATCTCCTCCATCAGATCGGTGATGGCCACCGCGTCCATGAAGGAGGTCTCGATATCGAGCTGGGTGAACTCCGGCTGGCGATCGGCGCGAAGGTCCTCGTCGCGGAAACAGCGGACGATCTGGTAGTAGCGGTCCATGCCGGACATCATGAGCAGCTGCTTGAACAGCTGCGGCGACTGGGGCAGGGCGAAGAAACAGCCCGGATGGGTGCGGCTGGGGACCAGGTAGTCCCGCGCCCCCTCGGGCGTGGCCCGGGTCAGCATGGGGGTCTCCACCTCGAGAAAGCCGCGCTCGTCGAGAAAGCGGCGCAGGGTCCGCGCCACCTGTGCCCGCAGCCTCATGTGATGCTGCATCCGCGGCCGGCGCAGGTCGAGGTAGCGATGGCGCAGCCGCACGTCCTCGTGGACGTGCTCGTCGTCGAGCTGGAAGGGGATCGGCTCGGCGGCGTTGAGGATCTCGATCTCGTGGCCCAGCACCTCCACCTCGCCGGTGGCCAGCTCGGGGTTCTCGGTACCCTCCGGCCGCGGCCGGACGCGTCCGGTGACCCGCAGCACGAATTCGTTGCGGACCCGCTCGGCGACGGCGAAGCTCTCCGGGGTGTCGGGATCGAACACGAGCTGGACGATGCCGGTGTGGTCGCGCAGGTCGATGAAGATCACGCCGCCGTGGTCGCGCCGGGTGTTGACCCAGCCGCACAGGGTGATCTCCTCGCCGACCAGCGAACTGGTCACCCGGCCGTTGTAGTGGGTGCGCATGGACACGAACTCCGCTGGGAACAAAAGAGCGGAAATGTTACGGGTCCACGCTCAGGCGCGCAACACCCGCAACCGCTCAGGCGTCGGCGACACAGTCGAGGAAGGCCTGCTCCAGGTCTTGGCGGTGGTAGCGTTCGCGGCAGGCCGCGGGGGTGTCGAGGAATGCCACCCTGCCCCGGTGCAGGATGGCCATGCGGTCGCAGAGGTGCTCCACGTCGGCCAGCAGGTGGGTGCTGAAGAAGAGCGTGGTCCCCTTCTCCCTGAGCTCCAGCAGGGCCTGCTTGAACAGGGCCCGCCCCCTGGGGTCGAGCCCGCTCATCGGCTCGTCGAGAAGCAGCAGTGGCCGGTTACTGAGCAGGACCGCGGCCAGCCCCAGCTTCTGGGCCATGCCCTTGGAGTACTCCCGTACCGGCCGCCGCAGGACGCCCGGGTCGAGATCGAGCCGGCCCAGCACCTCCTCCCTCGCCACGGGCGCTGCGACCACCCCCTGCAGGCGCGCGAGGAGATCGAGAAACTCGGAGCCCTTGAGAAATTCCGGCGGAGTGAAGCGTTCGGGGAGATAGGCGAGCCCCTCCCTGGCACGCGGCTCGCCCACGGGCAGGCCGAAGAGGCTGGCGCTGCCGGCGTCGAAATCGCAGAAGTCGAGCAGGCACTTGATGAGGGTGGTCTTGCCGGCGCCGTTCAGCCCCACCAGGCCGAGGAACTCCCCCGCCTTCACCGTGAGGTCCACACCCTCCAGCACGTTGCGCCGGCCGTAGCCCTTGACCAGTCCCTGGATCTCGACTGCGGGCGGAAGGGGGAGAGGTGAGGGAAAAGGGGCAGATGTGGTCACGGCCCTTTCCTCGCAATACCCGCCTCGCTTCTCACAAGGAAAAGGCCCGCACGAGGCGGGCCGAATGTCTCACCGGGAGGAGTGACCTCAGTAGAGATAGATGGCGTTGCATTCCTGCTGGTTCTTGTTGATGTCCCAGATCGGCGGGTTGTCGGTCGAGACGCAGTCGCTGCTGGAATCGAACACCGTGCTGCCGCCGGAGACCGAGGTATGCCGCAGGACGCCCGTGCGCGGCAGGGAATCGTCGATCTTCACGTCCAGCTCGCGCAGCACGTTGACCGGGATATGCTGTCCCAGGACCAGGGCCAGGCGGGTGGGCGGCGTGCTCGCGGTATCGAGGTACTTGGTGGTGCGGGTGAGCATCACATAGCCGTTGAAGGCGTTGCGCGGCGCCATGTCGGTGGCCTGATAGCTGCCATCGTCGGTGGCGGTGCCCTTGTAGGCACCCTGGATGAAGCCGGCCAGGGCGAGCTGGTGCCAGACGCAGGAGGCCTCGGCATAGTCGTCCACCTCGAGGCGCCCGTTGCCGGCCCCGGTGGCCGTATCGGTCATGCAGGCGGCAGAGGAATCGATGGCCTGGGCGGCCAGGCTCTTCTTCATGTCTCCCGGGACCTGCCGGAAGCGGTCGATGAAGCCGTAATAGGCGGCCTGGATGCCGGAGTTCTGATCGGCCAGGTTGCGGACCCGGGCGGAAGTGATCAGCTCCTGACCCTTGAGGATGCCGCCGAGCAGCAGGCCGATGATGACCAGCACGATGGCGATCTCGACCAGGGTGAAACCTTTCTGTCTGTTGGGCATGGGATGGAACCTCGTCATGTTGCCGTTTTCTTGCCCCGATCCAAAAGCACACACCATGCCATGCTGCATATCCACTTGTTTTTCTTAATATTCACCGATCCGCCACTGACCGGGACCTGGCAGGGATTGTCAGACTCTCGTCGCAAGTGTCGAAATTTCCACACCCTTTCGCTCCTGCCGGCGGATTGTCCACGGCCGCGGTCCGGGACTCCGGTGCCCGTGGTCCGCGGCGCAAGACGCATCACCCGGCGTTATCCCGTAGCGACGGAGTGACAAGCGCGCCCCGGCCGCCTACCATCGGATACTGACCGAACCGTGGATCACGGGAGGAGCTGGAACGGCATGAAGACGTTCGATCTGCATGGAGCGGAGAAGTCCCGCCACCGGGGCATCCTGCGCGGACTCCTGATCCTCGCCGCCTTCCTCCTGCTCCTGGGCCACGCGAGCGGCCTGCTCAACCTGAGCTGGGACTGGGGCGCCCGTCTGGCCATCCGGGACGAGCTGATCCGCAATTACCTGGAGACCGGCCACTACCGTGAGTTGCTCCAGGCCCCCGAGGTCGCCCTGTTTCTGGTGACGGGTGTCCTGCTCTCCCTGCTCCTGCCCTCCCTGACCCCGATCCGGGCATCGCTGCTCACCCTGGCGGCCATGGTGCCCCCGCTCTGGCTGGCCCTGCACGATCCGCGCAGCGGGCAGGTGATCCCGATGGAGTTCACCCTGCTGACCATCCTGGTGCTCTACGGACTGCACATCCTCACCGCCTATTTCACCGAGGTGCGCCAGAAACAGCGCATCCTGGAACTCTTCGGCCGCTACGTACCCCGGGACCTGGTGCGCACCCTGGCCAGCAGCAGGGAGGGGATCGATACCGCTGGCGAGGCGAGGGAGATGAGCGTCCTGTTCTGCGACATCATCGGCTTCACCGATCTGTCCGAGAAGATGGAGCCCCGGGAGCTGGTGCGAATGCTCAACCATCATTTCAACACCGTCTCGGAGGTGCTGTTCCGCCACGGCGCCACCATCGACAAGTACATGGGCGATTCCGTGATGGCCTTCTGGGGCGCGCCGCTGCGCCAGCCCGATCACGCCCGCCGCGCCGTGCTGGCGGCGCTGGAGATGGTCGAGCGGGTCCGCGCCCTGCATGCCGACTTCCGGCAGCGCGGCTGGCCCGAGCTGGATGTCGGCATCGGGATCAGCAGCGGCACCATGGCGGTCGGCAACATGGGCTCCGACTTCCGCGTCAACTACACGGTGGTGGGTGACGCGGTCAACCTGGCGGCGCGCCTGGAAGAGCTCACCCGCAACTACCGCCGGCCCATCCTTGTGAGCGAGTCCACCCGCGACCTGGCCACCGGGATCGCCTTCCGGGAGCTGGACACGGTACGGGTGCGCGGCCGCGATCAGCAGACCCGGCTGTTCGAGCCGCTCGGTCCGGCGGAGGGGCTGGGGCAGGAACGGCTGGAGCGTCTGCAACTGCACCGGCAGGCCCTGGAGGCCTACTACGGCCACGACCGGGAGCAGGCCGGCGCGCTGTTCCGCAAGCTGGCGGACCAGGAGCCGGAACTGGCGCCCTATTGCGGGCTGATGCTCGCCCGGCTGGAGCGCCCTGACCCGGGGCAGGAGATGCCCTGAGGATCAGGGGCGCCCTCGCTCCTCCAACCGTTCCAGGAGGTGGCGGAGGAATTCGAGCTCTCCCGGATCGGTTACGGCGCCGCTCTCCAGCAGGCCGCCGAGCAGGACCTTCGCCGCCTCCAGCTCCCCCATGTCGGCCAGGATGAAGATCTCCATCTGCCGGGCCCAGTCCGGGGCCTCGCCCGGACGCGTGTGCAGGCGCAGCTCCCGGGCCAGCGCCAGGGCCAGCTTCAGGTCGCCGATCCGATGGCGGGCGACGAACACCGCGTGCGCCATCCACTGCCAGCGCCGGGCCGGGTCGCGCGGGAACTCCCGGCGCACGAAATCGACCATCACCCGCTGGCGCTGCGGGTCCGGCACCAGGGCGTAGAGCCGGATGGCCGCCAGCAGGGGATAGTGGCTGCGGGGATCGAGCTGGAGGATCAGCTCCAGCCACTGGCGCAGGCGATGATAGTCCAGGGTCCGGAATGGCAGGCTGATCCCCGGCTGGTTGTCGAAGAACTGCAGCCACAGCATGAGCACACGGGCGAGTACCGGCTCCTCGCCGAAGGCGGCCAGGTGCAGCAGCGCGGGCGGAGGTGGCGGCGGCAGCTCACGCGCCTGCGGGGCCGGAAGCGGGTGGCGTGCGTGCCAGGAGAGCTGCAGCACCAGCGCCGCCGGCAGCAGCCAGCGCAGGGCCGGCGGCACCGAAGCCAGGGAGCGCTCCCCGCCGCCCCGGCTCACAGCGGCCGCCGGTAGAGATCGAACAGCCCCACACCGACCATCAGCAGGGAATAGACCAGGGTCTGGCCCAGCACGAAGGAGAGGTCGGACCAGCCGGCCTCGGCATGGATCAGCCAGCCGGAGGGGGTGAACCTGGCCAGCGAGGGGAGCAGCCAGGCGAGGCCGTCGATGACGGCCGCCATGACCCGCTGGGCCGGATCACCGGGGTCCCGCAACGGGCCGTGGGCGATGAGCTGGAGGGCATCGATGCTGCGGGCCAGCAGATAGAAGGCCGCCACCGCGCTCAGCGCCGGCAGGATATTGCGGAAGGTGAACAGGCAGGCCAGGGCGACGGTGGCCATCAGGATGGTCTCGCACAGCAGGGAGATGGTCCAGAGCAGGACCACCGGCCAGGGGGCGTGGAGCAGCAGGAGCATGCCGGCCAGCAGCGAGGCCATCGCGGCCACCAGGCCGTAGCCCAGCAGCTTGCCGAAGTAGTAGCGGTAACGGGGCAGTGGCAGGGAGAAGAGCAGCTGGGTGAAGCGGCCCTGCTCTTCCCGCACATTGCTGGCGATCACGAACAGGCAGACGATGGAGACCACGAACAGCCGCAGTCCGGCCCCCAGCAGCCCTCCCTGCAGCGCCGACCGCTCGGTGATGGCGATGGCGCCGACGAACTGCGCCAGCCCGAGGCCGGCCACCAGCACCGCGAGCAGGATCAGGAAGAGCCGGTCCCGCGCTGCCTCCAGACAGGTGAAGGCCGCAATCGTGCGGACCAGAGGACGCTTTTCGGCCATGGTGGGTCTCAATCCGCCTCCACGGCGGTCTCGGGGGTGCCGGTGACGGCAAGAGTATACTAACCGCAATGGCGCGAGCGGAAATCCACCTGGCGGCCCAGCGTTACGAGCACGTCATCCTGGCGGTGATGCTCCTGTTGCTGCACCTGGCGGTCTGGAGCGAGCCGGTCCACCCACTGGGGCGCTCCCTGCTGCTGGCGCACCTGGGCATGTTCCTCCTCTGGCAGCCCATCTGGCAGCGGGACCGGCGCCTGGACGCCCGCGGCCTGCTGCTGGCGGTGGCCGCCATCGCGGTCTTCGTCTGGCTGAGTTCCTGGCTGCTGCTGTTCGGCTGGCTGCTGTTGCTGATCGGACTCATCGGCGGCCGTACCCTGCTGGCCCGCGAAGAGCGGTTCACCTACCTGCTGGCGCTGGTCATCGTGGTCTCGGACCTCCTGATCCGGGTGACCCCGGCCTACTTCGGCATCGGCACCATCAATCCGGACGTGATCGGCCTGTTCAAATACGGCATGCTGCCCCTCTGCCTGGCCACGGCCCTCGTCCCTGCCACCCGTGCGCCGCGCCTGGACTACCCGGTGGATCTTTTCCGCGCCCTCTTCCTGGCCCTGGTCATCGCCCTGCTGGCCATGGCCAGCCTGCTCAACATGTACCGCAACGAGGTGGAATACCCGCTGGCCCTGTTCCAGTCACTGGTCGCCATCGGCATCTTCCTCCTGCTGCTGAGCTGGCTGCTCAGTCCCAGCAGCGGGGTGCGCGGACTGGCCCAGCTCTGGGACCGCTCCCTGCTCAACATCGGTACCCCCTTCGAGACCTGGCTGGCGGAACTGGCCCGGTGCGCCCAGCGCTGCAGGACGCCGCAGGAGTTCCTCGAGGAGGCGATGCAGGGCCTGGTCGAACTGCCCTGGATCGCCGGGGTGGAATGGTCCGGCGAGACGACCGCAGGCAGGGCCGGCAAGCCCACCCCTCACGCCATCCCGCTGGAGATGGACGACCTGAAGCTCTCCCTCAGCGTCCACGGGTCCGCGGGCCCGGCGATGCTGCTGCACTGCAAGCTGCTGGTACAGCTCCTGGCGCTCTTCTACCTGGCGAAAGAGCGGGAGCAGGAGCTCGCCCGCCAGGCCCAGCTCAGGGGGATCTACGAGACCGGCGCCCGCGTGACCCACGACATCAAGAATCTGCTGCAGTCGCTGCAGGGGATGATCGCGGCGCTGCAGAGCGACCTGCCTCCCGCACCGCCGGAGGAGGAGCGGCGCCGCAAGGGGCAGCGCAGCCTGAACCTCCTGCGGCGCCAGCTCCCGCTCCTCAGCCGCAGGCTGCAACTCGCGCTGGACAAGCTGCAGGCGCCCGAATCGGGCAGTGAAGCCCGTACCCCCCTGCGGGAGTGGTGGGAGACGCTGAAGACCCGCTACCGGGACGAAGGCTACCGCTTCGAGGCAGCGCTGCAGGGAAACCCCGGCATACCCACCGAGCTGTTCGACAGCGTGGCGGAGAACCTGCTTGAGAACGCCCGCCTGAAGCAGCAGACGGAAACCGGGATCGGGATCGAGGTCCTCCTGGAGGAGGCGGGCGGGCAGGTCGTCCTGGAGGTCCGCGACACCGGCTCACCCCTGCCGTCGGAACTCGCCCGTCTCCTCTTCACCGGCCCGGTCGATTCGGACCAGGGCCATGGCATCGGACTCTACCAGGCGGCCCGGCAGGCACAGGTTCTCGGTTTCGACCTGGAGCTGGTCGCCAACCGGCAGGGGGAGGTACGGTTCCGGCTGTCCGGCCCGGTACAGGCAGCGGAGGGGCAGTACCCCCTGTTCGGCTGACCCGATCGGGCCGTCAGGGGAGCCGGCCGGCGGTCACCATGCGGTTACGCAGCACGTTGGGCGAGATCCAGGAAACCATGTCATCGAAATTGTTGGTATAGTCGCGCCTGACGAACTTCTCGTCGGAATCGAGATTCTCCTTCTCGTCAGTGGAGGCCTCTGCCGAGGTGGGGCGTTCCTTGCCGACGGATACGATCACGGCTGGAACCTTGTCTGCGATTGTGTCGCCGCCCACCTTGTCCAGGATCTCGATGTCGCCTTCGGAGCAGAGTCTGAACGAAACCCCCGTGGTGCCGCCATTGCCGCAGGTGAAATCCTCTCCGTTGTCCTTGTTGGCAAAGCTCTGCGTGACGCGGTAGATGATGTTACGTCCCCATGCATCCATCCCCGTGACACCCAAGTCCTTCCAGGGCAAGGTTCCGGAAGCGGCAGAACAGGGCTCGGTCGCTGCTGCCTGGCGGTTCTCGGTCCCGTCACCATCCGTATCAGGGCATGGAAGATAGCCATTGGCCAGAACATGGCCATAAACCGCCTCCAGGGCCAGATCCATCGTATCCCGGGTCTCGTCCCGCTCCCTCTTCTCCACCTGCACCGCCAGCGGGCCGAGCAGACCACCGAGCAACAGGGCTATGATGAACAGCACGATGGCCAGCTCGATGAGCGTGAAGCCCGCTGTATTCGATGGTCTGGTGCTCATGGTCTTACGATCCTGATGCGGTCCCAGTAGTTGCCGGTTATCGGCGTGGAGCGGTCAGTATAGACGTCATCGCTGTCCGTGTTCTCCTGCGAATCCAGATAATCGCAGACGTCCTGCGAGGGCCTCTTCCCCTGCTGGTCATGGGACGCGGTTCCATTGCAGTTGGTGCTGCCGAGTTCGGGGCCGGTGGCGATGGCCACGGCCCCCACGTCGTTCAGTGTACCCACCGTGAGCAGGCTGGAGGCACAGCCGCTGGTGCCCTTCTCCTGGCATCCCGAAGCGAGGGCGTAATAGACGAGCTGGTCCCACTGATTGGCTGTAAACCAGTCGAGAAAGCCGAGTGCCGGATTCCCCTGCTCGGCCACCTTCGCCTTGCATTTCCCATCCGTACTGCCGCCGCTGCAGCTGCAGACGGCTGTCCTGGAACCGGTACAACCGCTCTCCTCCTTGGTGAAGATACCCTTCTGGATGGTGACATCGATATCCGGTATCGCCCCCGGATAAGGGAGCGGCGTGGTCAAGCACTTGCCCTCCTGGCCGGGCGGCAGATCGCAGGTACAGGTCGAGCCAGTCAGGCTGCAATTGTCCTCTGTCGAATTGAAATACGGGGAATCGAGAACGAACACCTTGTTGCCAGAGTTGCCTGCCTTGGCCTTGCACTTGCATTCAATCGACCGGAACTGAGACAAACCGATCGTCTCCAGCTTGATCTTGCACTCGCAATCCCCCTCCCCGGGATCGATGGGCAGAAAGCCCTTCCTGAGGTTCTCCCAGCCGACCCGGTCGGGAGACTGGCTGCCGAGGAGTGCGGCATAGGGATAGTAGCGCTTCGCCGGATCGGAATCGCTGTTCTGGTAATAGTCTGCGAGCTTGTTACGTACCTCGTTCAGCACGCGCTGCTCGACCGCAGTCAGCAACTCGGCGCGGGTGATGACGGTGAGCAGGTCGTTGCCCCCGGCAACCCTTGCGCTGTAGGTGGTATCACCATTGCTGTTCTCGCCCTCCAGGTAATTTCCAACACTGTCCGGACCAGTGTCGCGGTCCTGGGAATCCAGCGGGGCGCCCGGCGCGAGGATCACGGCGACGATGTCGCCGGCGCCGTCCACGCCAAGGAACTTCGAGGCAGGAAAGGAATTCACGATCGCGCTGTTGAGCGGTGTCGTGATCGGATTGTTCCGGAAGCCGTCTGCAACCGCGTACCACAGCCTGGCGCCTGATCCATCGCGGAGGTTCTCCAGTCCGAGGATCTTGGTGGGGAGCCATTTGAGCGCACCGGGGCCACAGGGGGTATCGGGAGAACCGTTGCCATCGGTGTCAGGACAGGGAAGATGTCCCGGCCCGGCACTCGGGTTGGTGCCCCCGTACTGGTCCGGGTAACTCGCCGCATAGCCAATCAGTGCCTCCTTTGCGATCCTCAGCGCATTCACCGAATCGGCCGTGCTCTGGACGCGGAGGCTGCTGGCGCTGAGACGGGAAAGCAGCATGTAGCTGGCGCCGATGACGACGATGAGCATGAACAGCAGCAGGGCAGCGCCCCCCTGCCGTCGCGCCGGGGCGGGGGCCAACGGT
>RFJX01000105.1 GCA_003694425.1 Gammaproteobacteria bacterium | reverse complement strand
GCCCAGGTCGATGACCCAGTCGGCGGTCTTGATCACGTCCAGGTTGTGCTCGATGACGATCACGGTGTTGCCGTGGTCGCGCAGCCGGTGCAGGACCTGCAGCAGCTGTTCGATGTCGTGGAAGTGGAGCCCGGTGGTCGGTTCGTCCAGGATGTAGAGGGTGCTGCCGGTGTCCCGCCGGGAGAGCTCGCGTGCCAGCTTGACCCGCTGCGCCTCGCCGCCGGAGAGGGTGGTGGCGTTCTGGCCCAGGCGGATGTAGGAGAGGCCCACGTCCATCAGGGTCTGCAGCCTGGCCCTGACCGCCGGGATGGCGTCGAAGAAGGCATGGGCCTCCTCCACCGTCATCTCCAGGACCTGGTGGATGTTCTTCCCCTTCCAGGTGATCTCCAGGGTCTCGCGGTTGTAGCGTTGCCCCTTGCAGACGTCACAGGGGACGTAGATGTCGGGCAGGAAGTGCATCTCCACCTTGATCACGCCGTCCCCCTGGCAGGCCTCGCAGCGCCCCCCCTTGACGTTGAAGCTGAACCGCCCCGGCTTGTAGCCGCGTGCACGCGCCTCCGGGGCGGCGGCGAACAGCTCCCGGATCGGGGTGAACAGGCCGGTATAGGTGGCCGGATTGGAGCGCGGCGTGCGGCCGATGGGGCTCTGGTCGATATCCACCACCTTGTCGAGCCGTTCCAGCCCCTCCACGGCGTCGTGTGGCGCCGGCTCGGTATTGGCCCCGTTGAGGACGGCGGCGGCGACCCGGTAGAGGGTGTCGTTGACCAGGGTGGACTTGCCCGATCCCGAGACCCCGGTGACGCAGGTCATCAGGCCGAGGGGGAAGGAGGCATCGACCCCCTTGAGGTTGTTGCCCCGCGCCCCGCGGACCACCAGCTGCCTTTCGGGGTCCGGAGGCGTGCGCGTGGCGGGGACCTCGATCCGCCGTCTGCCGGAGAGATACTGACCGGTGATCGAGCGGGGAGAGCGGATCAGGTCCTCCACCTTCCCCTGGGCCACCACCTCACCGCCATGGACCCCCGCCCCCGGCCCGATGTCCACCAGATGGTCGGCGGCACGGATCGCCTCCTCGTCATGCTCCACCACGATCACGGTGTTGCCCAGGTCGCGCAGATGCATCAGGGTCTCCAGCAGGCGCTGGTTGTCGCGCTGGTGCAGGCCGATGGAGGGTTCGTCCAGGACGTACATCACCCCCACCAGTCCGGCACCGATCTGGCTGGCCAGCCGGATCCGCTGCGCCTCGCCACCGGAGAGGGTCTCGGCGCTGCGCTCCAGGGTCAGATAGTCCAGTCCCACGTTGACCAGGAACCGCAGCCGGTCCACCACTTCCTTGAGGATCTTCCCGGCGATGGTGCCACGCCGTCCCTCGAGGCGGAGATCACGGAAGAACTCCAGCGCCCGCCCCACCGGCAGGGCCACCAGCTCCGGCAGATTGCTTCCCTCGATGAAGACGTTGCGCGCCGCCCGGTTCAGCCGCGCGCCGCCACACTCGGGGCAGGGACGGTGGCTGATGAAGCGAGCCAGCTCCTCGCGCAGGATCGACGAGTCGGTCTCGCGGTAGCGCCGCTCCAGGTTGGCGATGACCCCCTCGAAGGGATGCTCGCGCACCTGCCCCCGGCCCCGGCTGCCGAGATAGTGGAAACGGATCTTCTCCTCGCCGCTGCCATGGAGCAGCACCTTCTTCACCCGCGCCGGGAGCTTCTCGAAGGGGGTATCGAGATCGAAGCCGTAGTGGCTCGCGAGACCGCGCAGGAGCTGAAAATAGAAGGCATTGCGCCGGTCCCAGCCTCGGATCGCGCCACCCGGCAGGCTCAGTTCGGGGTGCTGCACCACCTTTTCCGGATCGAAGAACTGGATCTGGCCCAGTCCGTCGCAATGCTGGCAGGCCCCGTGGGGATTGTTGAAGGAGAACAGGCGCGGCTCCAGTTCGGAGATGGAGAAGCCGCAGTGGGGACAGGCGAAGCGGGCGGAGAAGAGCAGGTCGACCCCCGCCTCCGGGTCCATCGACACCACCCGGGCCAGTCCCTCGGTGAGGGAGAGGGCGGTCTCGAAGGATTCTGCCAGGCGCTGCTTCAGGTCGGCGCGGACCCGGAAGCGATCCACCACCACCTCGATGTCGTGCTTGCGTCGCAGGTCCAGCTTCGGCGGGGCGTCCAGCTCGACCACCTCACCATCGATCCGGGCCCGCAGATAACCCTGGCGGCGCAGATCCTCGAGGAGATCCAGATGCTCACCCTTGCGCCCCTGCACCACCGGCGCCAGCAGCATGAGGCGGCTGCCCTCCGGCTCCTCGAGCACCCTGTCCACCATCTGGCTGACGGTCTGGGCCGAGAGGGTGACGCCGTGATCGGGGCAGCGCGGCTCCCCCACCCGGGCGAAGAGCAGCCGGAGATAGTCGTAGATCTCGGTGATCGTCCCCACGGTGGAGCGGGGATTGTGCGAGGTGGCCTTCTGTTCGATGGAGATGGCCGGTGAGAGCCCTTCAATGTGCTCCACGTCCGGCTTCTCCATCATCGACAGGAACTGGCGGGCGTAGGCCGAGAGCGATTCGACGTAGCGCCGCTGTCCCTCGGCGTAGATGGTATCGAAGGCGAGTGAGGACTTGCCGGACCCGGACAGCCCGGTGATGACGATCAGGCGGTCCCGGGGGAGATCGAGGTCGATGGCCTTGAGATTGTGGGTCCGCGCCCCGCGAATACGTATGGTGTCCATGGACTGATAATGACCGCGCCGGCTGCCGTTCGGTTCACCCGCCGTCCGGCGGGCCAATGGATAACCATAACAGGAGGGGGCGGGGCGGGTGAAGGGGGTACAGTTCTCAGTTCTCAGTTCTCAGTTCTCAGTTGTCAGTTGTCAGTTGTCAGTTGTCAGACAAATCTGTGAGCAGCCTCCCCGTATGTTGCGGGACCGAAAACTGAACACCGAGTACTGATCACTGCAAATGCTACAATTGCGCCGGCCTAGAACAGGGAGAAACGCCATGCGCTGTCACGAAGTGGACTACCAGATCATCGGTCACGAGATGCAGCTGGTCGAGGTGGAACTCGACCCCGGCGAGACCGTGATCGCGGAGGCGGGGGCGATGAGCTACATGGAGGAGGGGATCGGCTTCGAGGCCCGCATGGGTGACGGCTCGAAGGCCGACGCCGGCCTGCTGGACAACCTCTGGGGGGTCGGCAAACGCATGCTCACCGGCGAGTCCATCTTCACCACCCATTTCACCAATCAGGGCCAGGGCAAGCGCAGGGTGGCCTTCGCCGCCCCCTATCCGGGCAACATCGTTCCGCTGGACCTGTCCCGTCACGGGGAGGCGGTCACCTGCCAGAAGGACGCCTTCCTCTGCGCCGCCCTTGGCACCTCCATCTCCATCACCTTCAGTCGCAAGCTGGGCGTCGGCCTGTTCGGGGGCGAGGGGTTCATCCTCCAGCGCCTGGAAGGGGACGGCATGGCCTTCATCCAGGCGGGGGGAACCGTGGTCTGCAAGGAGCTGAAGGGGGAGACCCTGCGGGTGGACACCGGCTGTCTGGTCGCCTTCACCGATGGTATCGAGTATGACATCGAGCGGGCAGGGGGCCTCAAGTCGATGGTCTTCGGCGGCGAGGGGCTCTTCCTGGCCACGCTCTCGGGCCACGGCACCGTCTGGCTGCAGAGCCTGCCCTTCTCGCGCATGGCCGACCGCATCCTCCAGAACGCCCCCTCGGCGGGCGGCAGGCAGAGCGGTGAGGGGTCGGTACTCGGGGGTATCGGCCGCCTGCTGGACGGCGACTGATGGCCGAACGCACTCCGCGCCCCGCCGCAGAGCGGATGAGCCGCCGCGAGCTGCAGGCGGCCACCTCGCTCGCCTCCATCTATTTCATGCGCATGCTCGGGCTGTTCATGATCCTGCCGGTATTCGCCCTCTATGCGGAGCACCTGCCCGACAGCACCCCGCTCAAGGTGGGGCTCGCCCTCGGTGCCTATGGCCTGACCCAGGCCCTGCTCCAGATCCCGTTCGGACTCCTCTCCGATCGCATCGGGCGCAAGCCGGTGATCGTCGGCGGACTGCTGCTGTTCGGCGGAGGCAGCGTGCTGGCGGCAGTGGCCAACTCGGTGACGGTGATCATCATCGGCCGCGCCCTCCAGGGCGCCGGCGCGATCGCCGCCGCGGTGATGGCGATGGCCGCCGATCTCACCAGTGAGCAGCACCGGACCAAGGCCATGGCCATCATCGGAGTCTCGATCGGTTTCGCCTTCCTCTGCGCCTTCCTGCTCGGCCCGGTGCTCAACGCCCATATCGGCGTGCCGGGCCTGTTCTGGCTCGCGGCGGGGATGGCGCTGGCGGCCATCGCGATCCTGCTGCTCTGGGTCCCTACGCCCACCAGGCAGGTAGCCGGCGAGGAAGCGGACGCCGCCCACCTCGGCCAGGTCCTGCGCAACCCCGTGCTGTTGCGCCTGGACCTCGGGATCGCCCTGCTCCACCTCATCCTCACCGCCTGCTTCGTGGTCATTCCGCTGCTGCTGCGGGACCAGGCCGGCCTCGCCCCGGCCGATCACTGGAAGCTCTATCTGCCGGTGATGCTGGGCTCGGTCGTGCTGATGGCGCCGGCGGTGATGATTGCCGAGCGGCGCGGCCTGCTCGGCCCCTTCTTTACCGCCTCGGTGGCCCTGCTGGCGGCGAGCCTGCTGGGGATGGGGCTGTTTCACGGCGGCGCCCTGGGCCTCGGCCTGCTGATGCTGGCCTTCTTCACCGCCATCAACTTCCTCGAGTCCTGCCTCCCCTCGCTGGTCAGCCGGCTGGCCCCCGGCCACAGCCGGGGTGCCGCGATGGGTGCCTACTCGACCGCCCAGTTCCTCGGCAGCTTCCTCGGCGGGGCCCTGGGGGGCTGGCTGCACGGCGCCCTGGGCGAGCATGCCACCCTGATCGGCACCGCGGTGCTGGCGACCAGCTGGATCTTCCTGTCCCTCGGGATGCCGGCGCCGGCGCGGAAGGAGGGTGAACCGGCGCCCACCTCGCCGGGCGGCTGATCGGCCTGGGTCCGATGCCACGCGTCGGTCGTAATTTCCCTTTCAGCCGTATATCATCTCCGGGCTGAGGACAAGGCAACACTGCAGCAGGAGAGAGAGATGGCCAGCAGGGGACTGAACAAGGTGATGCTGATCGGCAATCTGGGGGCCGATCCGGAGGTGCGCTACGCCGCCAACGGCAATCCCATCGCCAACGTGCGCATCGCCACCACCGATTCATGGAAAGACAAGAACAGCGGCGAGACCCAGGAACGGACCGAATGGCACCGGGTGGTCTTCTTCGGCCGGCTGGCCGAGATCGTCCAGCAGTACCTCCGGAAGGGCTCCCAGATCTATGTCGAAGGGCGGCTGCAGACCCGCAAGTGGACCGGACAGGACGGACAGGAGCGCTACACCACCGAGATCGTCGCCAGCGACATGCAGATGCTCGGCGGCCGCTCCAGCGGCGGAAGCGATTACGCGCCACCGTCGCAGCAGGAGTCCAGCCCCGCGTCGTCGGGCGCCCCGGCCGGTGGCGGGTATGACGAGCCGGACGACGATATACCGTTCTAGTTGTCAGTTGTCAGTTGTCAGTTGTCAGTTGTCAGTTGTCAGTTGTCAGTTGTCAGTTGTCAGTTGTCAGACAAGAGCGTAATTGCCCTCTTCGGACTGTCAAGCTACTGATCACTGATCACTGATTACTGATCACTGATTACTGATCACTGATTACTGATCACTGATTACTGATTACCGATTTACTGATCCCCACTTTCTCGCTTGACTCGCGCAGCGACGCGAGAATTTTCTGAGCGCGTTCCTTGTCGGGCCCGTTCAGCGCCGGTTCGATGTCAGCCAGGGTGGAGGCGGCCTCCGCTACGCCACCCTCCTGGGCCAGGGTGCACCAGGCCCAGGCACGGGCCGCGTCGGACGCCACTCCCCTGCCGAGGGCGTGGGAGAGACACAGCAGATATTGAGCGCGGGCATGGCCCTGCAGGGCCGCGCGGTGATACCAGAAGGCTGCGAGCTGATAGTCGAGCGGGACCAGGTCCCCCTTGCCGTGCAGGCGCCCCAGTTCATACTGCGCCTCGGCATCGCCCTGCATGGCCGCCTTCGACAGCCACAGGAAGGCACCGTCGGCGCTGACCTCGCTCCCCCGCCCGTCGCGCAGCGCCAGCCCTAGCTCGCGCTGGGCCGCCGGCAGTCCCTGGGCCGCCGCCTTTGCCAGCCATTGCACCGCCGCCTCCGGATCGGCGGGTCCACCATCTCCACGCATCAGCATCAGGGCAAGGTTCAGCTGGGCCCTGGCCTCACCCAGTCCGGCGGCCTGGCGGTACAGTTGCCGGGCCGCTGCCGGATCGGCCTCGCCCCCCCTGCCGGTGGCGAGGAGGTAGCCGAGGTTGTTCATGGCCGGGGCATATCCGGATTCGGCCGCCAGTGCGTACCAGTGGCGGGCCTGTACCGGGTCTGCCTCCACCCCCCGTCCCTCCAGGTAGAGGTTGCCCAGATTGTGCGCCGCCCGGGCATGGCCCTGCTCCGCCGCCTTGCGATACCAGCGGGCCGCCGCGGCGGGGTCGCGTTCGATTCCCAGGCCCTGGTCCATGCGTACACCCAGACGGTACTGGGCCCCCGCGTCGCCCTGCTGCGCGCGGTCCTGCTCGATGCGGACTGCAGGATCGGCTGTTACATCCGCCGCGCCGGCCCGGGACAGGAGCAGGGGCAGCAAAAACAGGGCCAGTGCCAGATGGCGCAGGCCCGACCAGCAGGCGGGAAGGGAGTTCGGTCTCGGCATCGGGCAACCTCCGCGCAGCAGCATACCCCGTTCCGGCCACCCGTGGCACGGGATGAGGTGCATGATCAAGTGGTTGTATATATTAGTATTTACTAATATTATTGCCGGGATGGATTCAGCGACCCTCCTTGACAGGGCAGTGGGTGGCCTGAGGCGTACTCTGGTGCCGTCCTGGCTTGCCGATTATCGCAGGGCGTGGCTGCCCGGAGACCTGCTCGCCGCCCTGGTCGTAGCGGTGATGCTGATCCCGCAGGCAATGGCCTATGCCATGCTCGCCGGTCTCCCGCCCCAGAGCGGCCTCTATGCCGCCATCCTGCCACTGGCGGTCTATGCCTGGTTCTGCAGCAGCCGCTATCTCGCCGTCGGCCCGGTCGCCCTCATCTGCCTGATGACCGCCTCGATCCTCACCCCCGGCTTCCAGCCCGGAACACCCGGTTACGCGGCGGCGGCCCTCGGCCTGGCGCTGCTGACGGGGCTCATCCTCCTGGTCACGGGATTGCTGCGCTTCGGCGCCCTCGTCAGCTACCTCAGCCATCCGGTCCTCTCCGGCTTCACCTCCGCCGCCGCCATCATCATCGCCCTCAGCCAGCTCGGCCCCCTGCTGGGGGTCACCCTAGACCTCCACGGGAATGCGGTGGATGCCCTCGCGCTCCTCCTGCCGAAACTGGGATCCGTACACCTGCCGACGGTCGCCGTCTCCGGACTCTCCCTCGCCCTGCTGTTGCTGAGTCGCACGCCGCTCGCCCGGCTGCTGCGCCGGCTCGCCCTTCCCGAGCCGATGGTCACCGCCTTGACCAAGACCGGCGCCCTGCTGCTGGTGCTGCTGGCGATCCTGGGCTCCGGAATGCTCGACCTCGGCCCGCGCTACGGGGTGCGCCTGGTCGGGTCTCTGCCTGCCGCCCTCCCCTCCCTGAGCCTGCCTCCGCTCGAGCGGGAGTTACTGGGAAGGCTGCTGCCCGGCGCGGCGCTGCTCGCGCTGGTCGCCTTCGTCAGCAGTATCTCGGTAGCGCGTTCACTGGCCAGCAAACACCGGCAGAAGGTCTCGGGAAACCGGGAACTGGTGGCGCTGGGTCTGGCCAATCTCGGCGCGGCCTTCAGCGGGGCCTTTCCGGTTGCGGGTGGCTTCAGCCGCTCCGCGGTCAACTTCTCGGCCGGCGCCAATACGCCGCTGGCCTCGGTCCTGACGGCGCTGCTGGTCGCCCTCGCCACACTCCTGCTG
>RFJX01000104.1 GCA_003694425.1 Gammaproteobacteria bacterium | reverse complement strand
GTCCTGGACCTGGCGGATGCGGCCGGCGACGTGACGCACCGCCTCTTCGGTGAAGGGAAGGGGGAGGAGGGCGTAGAGCTGCCCCTCGTCGGCGCAGTAGCTCAGGTGATCGCCGTACAGCCGCAGATGGAAGGATTCGATGAAGCGGCGCAACTGCTCGAGGAACCCGGTGTCCAGCGGGGTCCAGCCGCCCAGGTTGAGCGAGAGCCCGTGGCCGATCAGGGGCACCTGACGGGCCACCTCCTGCAGCCGTTCGCCGGACCGCCCTCCGACCCCGATCCAGTTTTCCGAGGCCAGCTCCATGAAGCGGATCGGGTCCGGCACGGCACCGGCCAGCTCCGCGAGGTGGTCGCGCCGCAGGCCGAGTCCGGCACCACCGATCGGGCTGCTATCATCTTTCATCGAGGTTGCTGTCTGTTGTCTCAGGATCCGATTAGACCATCCGGAGCGGGAAGATCTTGCCATCAACGCAGGAAAAACTGGACTGGAGCGGGATCGAGACGGTCCTGCTGGACATGGACGGCACCCTGCTCGACCTCCATTTCGACGACCATTTCTGGCAGGAACACGTTCCGCGCCGCTATGCCGAGCTGCACGGCATCGATCCGGAGCGGGCCCGGGCCCTGCTGCAGCCGAAGTTCCGGGCCATGGAGGGGACCCTCCAGTGGTATTGCCTGGACTACTGGAGCCGGGAGCTGGGACTGGACATCCCTCTGCTCAAGCAGGAGATCGCCCATCTCATCGCGGTCCACCCCCATGTGGTCGAGTTCCTGCGGGCGCTCAGGCGCAGCCGACGGAAGACAGTCCTGACCACCAACGCCCATGGAGAGAGCGTGAGCCTGAAGCTGGCGCGCACCGATCTGGCGCCCTGGTTCGACCACATCGTCTCGGCCCACGAGCTGGGTGTGGCCAAGGAATCGGACGCCTTCTGGCCGGCCCTTGCCGATCTGGTCCCCCATGACCCGGAACGCACCCTGCTGGTGGACGACAATCTCGCCGCCCTGGCCAGCGCCGCGCGCTACGGCATCCGCCACCTGCGCGCCGTGCGCCGACCCAGCAGCCGGGGTCCTGAGGTGGAGACCGGGCCGTTCGTCGCCATCGAGGACTTCCGCGACATCATGCCGTGATCTTTATGCCTCACCACGGAGACACGGAGGGCACGGAGAAGCCTTGCCGCAAATACTCCGACGCATAGAGAGGCCTCTGATCCGGGGCCTGCGATCCCTGTCATGCCAGACCGTTCAGGATTGAATCTGACCCCTCTTTGCACCAGGAACCGTGACATGCCAGATCCCCGATTCTGCCGGCCGATGGTTCAATGTACGGTATCTCATGGAGATATCCCATCGAATCTTCACGAATCTCTGTGCCCTCCGTGTCTCCGTGGTGCACAATCCTGTCAAACCCGCCCGAGGAGGAAGTGGTGCAGGCGGTGGCCCAGGCGCAGGGCCCGTGCCTCGTAGCGGGAGACGGGGCGCCAGGCCGGACGGGGGGCGGTGCGGCCGGGGCCGGCGAGATTGACCAGGGACCGCTGGGAGGCGATCGCCTGGTGGATCCACTCCGCGTAGTCGTCCCAGTCGGTGGCGAGGTGGACCTGGCCGTGGCCGGCCAGGCGATCCGCCAGCAGCTCGAGGAAGGCCGGCTGGATCAGGCGGCGCTTGTGATGACGTTTCTTGTGCCAGGGATCGGGGAAGTAGATATGTACCCGGCTCAGGCTCTGCGCAGGGATGCGCTCCCGCAGGAGCTCCACCGCATCGGCACAGGCCAGGCGCACGTTCCCGACCGCCTCCCGTTCGAGGTGCTGCAGGCAGTGGCCGAGGCCGGGGCGATGCACCTCCACGCCGATGAAACCGTCCCGGGGCCAGTGGCGGGCCAGGGCCAGGAGGGTATCGCCGGTACCGATGCCGATCTCGAGCTGGAGGGGACAGGCCCGTCCGAACAGCCGCTCTGCCGTCACCTCGCCCTCCGGGGGCAGGCCGAAGCGCGGCCAGAGCCGCTCCAGGGCCCGTTTCTGGGCCGGCGTCATCCGCCCCTCACGGCGCACGAAGCTGCGCACCCTTCGCCGCGAGGGCGGGGAGATGGGGGGGGCGTCGCTCAAGTAAAGAACAGACCGTCGATGGGGGAGGAGGCGCTGGCATAGGCCCGGCGCGGGATGCGCCCGGCGAGGAAGGCCTCGCGCCCGGCCTCCACCGCCTTGCGCATGGCATCGGCCATCAGCACCGGATCGCGGGCGCCGGCGATGGCGGTGTTCATCAGAACCCCGTCACAACCCAGCTCCATGGCGATGGCGGCATCGGAGGCGGTGCCCACACCGGCATCGACCAGGATCGGAACCGTGGCGTTCTCGACGATGGTACGGATGTTGTACGGGTTGCGGATGCCGAGTCCCGAGCCGATGGGGGCGGCCAGCGGCATCACCGCGACGCAGCCCATCTGTTCGAAGCGCTTCGCCATCACCGGGTCGTCGCTGGTGTAGACCATCACCCGGAAGCCCTCGTCGATGAGACTCGCTGCCGCCTCCAGGGTGGCGGGGATATCCGGATAGAGGGTCTTCTCGTCCCCCAGCACCTCCAGTTTGACCAGGTCGTGTCCATCCAGCAGCTCGCGGGCCAGGCGGCAGGTGCGGATCGCCGATTCGGCGTCGAAGCAGCCGGCGGTGTTGGGCAGGATGGTGTAACGGTCCGGCGGCAGCACCTCGAGCAGATTCGGCTCTCCCGGGTTCTGGCCGATGTTGCTGCGGCGGATGGCGATGGTGACGATCTCCGCACCGCTCGCCTCGACCGCCAGGCGGGTCTGTTCCAGGTCGCGGTACTTGCCGGTTCCGATCAGCAGGCGGGAACGGTATTCCGTGCCGGCGATGATCAGCGGATCGGGACTGCCGAGTCGGGTTTCGCTCATGTCGGTTGTCGGGTCGGGACGGGTGGGACAGGAAAGAAGATTATAGTGACCCCGGCGGGAAATGGGGACCCGGCGAAGCAACACCCCCGTCCGCCGGGCCGGGGCCTGTCGTGGAGAGGATCAGCCGCCGCCGATGGCCTGGACGATCTCCAGCCGATCCCCCTCCCGGAGCCGGTAGTCCGCGTGCTCGCCCCGGGGCAGGATCTCGCCGTTGAGTTCGACCGCGAGGCGGCCGCGCAACTGCAGCTCCTCCAGCAGCTCGCCCAGCCTGGTGCCGGCGGGGACCTCGCGTGGCTCGCCATTGAGCCGGATGTGGAGGATCCCGCTCACAGTTCGACCACCATCTCCTCCCGCGCCACCAGGCACTCCAGGTCCGAACCTCGCTCCCGGATCAGCTGCTGCGAGTGTTCGTGGATGGCGGCGATGGTCGCGTCATCGTAGTTGGGATCGTGATGGAAGAGATAGAGTGTCTTCACCCCGGCATCGATGGCGGAGTTGACCGTGTCGATGTAGCAGGAATGACCCCACCCGCGTTTCGTGGCGTAGTCCTCCGGCGTGTACTGGGCATCGTGGATGAGGATGTCGGCCCCTTCGATGAGCTTCAGCTCGGCCGCCTTCTCCTCGGCCTGCATCTTGTCGAGGAGGGCCTGCTCGGCGCGGTCGAACTCCTGGTAGCGGCGGGCGATGGACTTCTCCAGGAACAGGCACTCGTTGTCCGAGATGTAGACGATGGTCCTGTCCCGGTACTGGATCCGGTAGCCGTAGGTGACACCGGGGTGATGCACGCTCTGGTATTCGATCTCGAGCGGACCGTAATGGAGCCTGCCCCGGGCCCGATCGAGGTAGTCGATGGCGGCCATCCAGCTCCCCGTCTCGACCGGGAAGTAGGGGGCCTTCATCTGGGCGGCGATCAGTTCCTCCACCTGCTGGCCATTCTCGCCCGGTCCGAACATGTGGATGGTCCAGTCGGGAGAGAAGGCGGGAACGAAGAAGGGCAGGCCGCAGATGTGGTCCCAGTGATAGTGGGTGAGGATGATCATCATCTCCCGCAGGCGATTCTGCTCCATCAGCCGGTTGCCCAGCGGGATGATCCCGGTGCCGGCATCGCAGACCAGCAGGTGCCCGCCGGTGTTGATCTCGACGCAGGAGGTGTTGCCACCCACGCCCAGGTGGGTCCGGAAGGGAGCGGAGTAGGAACCGCGCACGCCCCAGAACCGCAGGAAGGCGTCGCTCATGACGGGCCGTTGCCGTTGACCCGCAGTCCCAGGTAACGCGCGATGATGGCCTGGATCTCACGGCTGGTGAGCGGCTTGATGACGAAATCGAGGGCGCCGAGTTCCCGCGCCGCGGTGCGATCCTGCTCGTAGTCCTTGGAGGTGATCATGATCACCGGGGTCTGGCCATGGTGCGGATGGCGGCGCAGTTCCTGGAGGAAGGTCAGCCCGTCCTTGTCGGGCATGATGATGTCCAGGAACAGCAGATCGGGGCTGTGCTCCTCCAGATAGGGGGCGGCCTCTGCAGCGGAGTCGAAACAGTGCAGCTCCAGTCCCAGTTCCCGGGTGGCGAGGTCGAAAATGTGGGCGATGGTGGCGTTGTCGTCCACCACCACCACGGTCGGTTTTTCTTGTTTCATGGCGGACCCGGATCTCTTCTCCATCCGAAGTAAAATCAAAGCGCCGTCAAAAGTCAACAATAAGCCATTGAACGGCAAGGCAAGTAACCTCCCCGATCCCGGACCGCAGGGGTCCGGGAGGCTGCGGGCGGCCGTCCTCGCCACATCCGGCGGGTCCGCGGTCACGGCAATCGGCCGGTCCCCTGCAGGGCCCCGGCTTTGCCTGCCCTGCGCTTTGGTCTAGAATTCCGCTACCCAGTCAGGCGGGTGTAGTTCAATGGTAGAACATCAGCTTCCCAAGCTGAGAACGTGGGTTCGATTCCCATCACCCGCTCCATCTTCCCCGGAGGCCCGGCCGTGATCGATCCCCGGATCGAACAGGAGGCGCGGCGTCATTACGACCCCGAGCTCCCCTATCACAACTTCGGTCATGTGCAGCGTACCCTGGCCGATGCGGAACGCCTCCTCGCCCGGTACCGGGAACAGGGGATACCGGTGGACGAGGATGTCGTCCGCTATGCCCTCCTGTTCCACGATGCCGGTTACCGTGAGGATCATTCGGCCCTGGGCTATCCGAGCAAGGAGGCCTATTCCGCCGCAATCGCCCGCGAGCATCTCGGCCGGCACGGGATGCCCGAGTCCTTCATCGAACAGGTCGAACGGGCCATCCTGGCGACGGAGCACCAGGCCCGTGGCGAAACCCTCGAGGAACGCATCGTGCGGGCCGCCGATCTCTACCAGCTCGCCGCAGACTACGAGGTCTTCCGGGAGAACTCCGAACGCCTGCGGCGGGAAGCGGCGCTGCTCACCGGCAGGGAACAGGGTGACGGGGAGTGGCGTGAGCGGGTGGAGCGGATCGTGGGCAGTTACGCGGCGGAGGACCTCGATCTGGGGCCGTGGTTCCGGGATCGGGGCACCGGCGACTCCTTCCCGGAACTGATCCGGGAGAACCTGCGGCGCTACCTGGAGGAACTGGACGGGGGCTGAGGCGCTCCGCGGCGATGGCTAGCCCTGCTCCTCGCCGCGGATCCGCAGCAGGATGAAGTCCATGCCGTTGCCGGCCAGCTTGCGCCGGGTTCGGTTCAGCTCCTCACTGCTGCGGAAGGGACCGACCCGGACCCGGTACCAGACATCCTGGCCGTTGATCACCACCTTCTGGATGCTGGCCTGGATCCCCAGCAGGGCCAGTTTCGCCTTGACCCGGTCCGCCTCCGCATAGCGCTGGAACGAACCCACCTGCAGGATGTAGCTCGAAGGCGCCGGCGTGGTCGTGGCCGGGGACTGCTCCTTCTCCCCGGTGAGCTCCCACTCCGGCACCTTGACCTCCCGCTCCGGAAGGATGGTGTAGAAATCGAATCGGGGGCGCGGGGCCGGTGCGGCATTCCCCGTTCCGGAATCGCGAGGCTCCCCGGAGATGGTAACACCCTCCTTGTCCTTCGCGGGATGGATGTCGTTGAGATAGATGAAGAAGGCGACCAGCAGGCCGAGGCAGAGACCGGAGAGGAAGGGGAGCAGTGGCGGGACCCCACCCCGGGAGGATTGCCTGGGTTTGCCGCTGTGCTTGTAGTCCCTCGACATCACATCGCCTCGGGGGCGCTGACCCCGAGCAGGGACAGGCCGTTGCGGATCACCTGGGCGGTGGCCTGGAGCAGGTCCAGCCGGGCGTTACGCAGCGCCTCCTCCTCGACGAGGAAGGGGACCGCGTTGTAACAGGTGTGGAAGTCATTGGCCAGGTCGCGCAGATAGTGTGGCAACAGATGGGGTTCCCGATTCAGGGCGGCGGCCTCGATCACCTCCGGATAGGTCATCAGCCGTTTCATCAGCGCGGTCTCGCGGGGGTCGGTGAGCCTGTCCATGGTGGATGCGCCGTCACCCGGTTTCCAGCTCATGCCCTTCTCGCCCAGCTGGCGCTGCACGCTGCAGATCCGGGCATGGGCATACTGGATGTAGTAGACGGGGTTGTCGCTGGACTGGGACTTGGCCAGTTCCAGGTCGAAATCAAGGTGCTGTTCGCAGCGGCGCAGGCAGTAGAAGAAGCGGGCCGCATCGGTCCCCACCTCCTCGCACAGCTCGCGCAGGGTGACGAACTCGCCGCTGCGGGTGGACATCTGGAGCCGTTCGTTGCCGCGGTAGAGAACGGCGAACTGGACCAGCAGCACCTCGAGCCGAGCCGGGTCCTTCCCCAGGGCCTGTAGTGCCGCCTTCACCCGCGGGACATAGCCGTGGTGGTCGGCCCCCCAGACATCGATCACCCGTTCGAAGCCCCGCTCCAGCTTGTTGAGGTGATAGGCGATGTCGGAGGCGAAGTAGGTGGTTTCCCCGTTCTCCCGCACCACCACCCGATCCTTGTCGTCCCCGAAGGCGGTGGAGCGGAACCAGAGCGCCCCTTCCTTGCGATAGAGGTGCCCGGCCTGTTCCAGGGTCTCCAAGGCACGCTCGATGGCCCCCTGCTCACTCAGCGAGCGCTCGGAGAACCAGCAGTCGTAGTGCACGCCGAAGCTGGCCAGGTCCTCGCGGATCCCTTCGAGGATCCGCTCCAGACCGAAGGCGTGCACCAGCCTGAAGTCCTCCTCCCCGAGGAGTTCGCGCATGCGGGCGATGCCGGCATCCAGCAGGGCGTCGTCGTCGCCGGTGAAATCCTCCAGCAGGGCCAGCGCCTCACGCTCCACCCGGAAGCGATCGCCATGCTCCCGCTCGAGTTGCACCGCCAGGTCCCGCACATAGCTTCCCCGGTAGGCGTTTTCCGGGAAGTCGTGCCACACGCCCAGCCGCTCCAGATAGCGCAGCCACAGACTGAAGGCGAGGATGTCCATCTGCCGGCCGGCGTCATTGACGTAGTACTCCCGCTGGACATCGAAGCCGGTCGCCTGCAGGAGGTTGGCCATGGTCATGCCATGGGCCGCGCCCCGCCCGTGGCCGATGTGCAGCGGACCGGTCGGATTGGCCGAGACGAATTCGACCTGGACCTTCTGCCCGCCGCCCGCACGGCTGCGACCGAAGCCCTCGCCCTGTTCCAGCACGGCGGTGACGGTATGGTGCAGAGCGGCGGGTGCCAGGCGGAAGTTGATGAAGCCGGGACCGGCGATCTCGACCGCCGCCACGATCGGGTCGGCGGGCAGCCGCTCCACCAGCAGGGTGGCCAGGTCGCGCGGTGGCATCCCGGCCTGCTTCGCAAGCATCAGGGCGAGGTTGCTGGCGTAGTCGCCATGGCGGGGGTCACGGGCCCGTTCGATCTGGATCGCGGGGGGGTCGCCGGACAGGACTCCGGATTCGGTCAGGGCGGTCGCTGCCTGCTGCAGCAGTTTGGCGAGACGCTGTTTCACTGGGTTACCGGTGGTGGACAGGAGGAGGGGCGATTCTAAAGAATCGCCTCCCGCACCGCCAGTGAGCCCGGCAAGGGGCGGGTGTGGATCAGGGCTTGACGGTGGTCAGGCCCAGGATCTCCCAGTCCTGCATCCCGCCGCGGTACCACTTGAGCTTGTGCGCGGGGTAGCCGTAGCGCAACAGGGCATGGATGTTGTTCGGCGACTGCCCGCACCACATCCCGTTGCAGAAGAGCACCAGGGTCTTGGCGTGGCTGAAATCCAGCAGCCCCTCGTTCTCCTCCACCCCGAAGCCCTGGAGGATTTCGATGATCTCGAAGGGGTCGGCACCCGCCGAGACATTCAGCCGGGTCCAGGGCAGATTGATGGAGCCGGGAATGGTGCCGCGCGCCACCCAGTCCGGGGTGCGGGAATCGATCACCACGATGGAGTCGTCCCCCTCGCTCATGCGCCTGAGATAGTCCAGCATCTCCAGCTCCCCGATGGTCTCGACCCCCGGGGCCAGCCGGATCGGCTGGATGCAGAAGGGAGGGCACTTGCGCGAGGTCCGGGCGTAATCGGGGTTGACGCGGTGCTCCGGGTCCTGGTTGCGCTGGATGACCACCGGCTTGCCATTGTGCAGCACGGTCACCGATTCCAGCCCCGGGGCGATATTGACCTCCAGGGCCAGCGCCCACCGGCAGGAGAACAGGAACAACAGAAAGACAATGCTGGATCGGGTCATGTTCGCCTCCCTCGCCGTTTCTCGACGGATAACATGATAGACCAGAGGGGGAGGGAAAGTTCGTTGCAGGAGTTATCAGTCATCGGTTATCAGTCCATTGACAGGCCGCGGTGGCCGCTTACGCTCCTGTCTGACTACTGACTACTGACTACTGACTACTGACTACTGACTACTGACTACTGACTACTGACTACTGACTACTGACTAC
>RFJX01000103.1 GCA_003694425.1 Gammaproteobacteria bacterium | reverse complement strand
GTCCGGAATGGGCGGCATGTCCGGCATGGGTGGCATGAGCGGCATGTCCGGCATGGCCGGCGCGGTGGGTGCCCGGTGGATCTGCACCCAGTGGACCGCTTCGCCCCGGATGTCGGGGATGAGCGGCATGTCGGGGATGAGCGGCATGTCGGGCATGGGTGGCATGAGCGGCATGTCCGGGATGTCGGGCATGGGCGGCATGTCCGGCGAATGGGTGCCCCCGACCGAGAAGAAGGACGAGAAGTCCAAAGAGAAGAGCGAGTGACCACCCGGCGGGCGATCGCTGCGGCGGTCGCCCGCTCCCAGACCAACCGGGAAGGAGCGCGCGATGAGGAGTTTGGAAACGATTCTGGGCTGGTTCACGGCGTTGCTCGCCGCCGCGGCGACCGTGGTGGCGTTCATCGTGCTGCTCACCGGGCTCGGTCAGCTGTTCTCGCCGGGAACGGATGAGGGCACGCAAGAGCGCGAGCGCGTCGCCGCCGCCAGCCCCACAGTCGCCAACGACGGCACACCTGCCCCCGCCTCCCGGGCCACCGGCGCGCCCGCCGCCCCGACGCGGCTCGCGCAGGCGGGCACGGACGATCTGGTGGCGCGCGGCGCCAAGGTCTTCCGCAAGTGCAAGGCCTGCCACAACGCCGACCCCGGCGGCCGCAACGGCACCGGCCCCAACCTGCATGGCGTGGTCGGCCGGCCGGTCGCCTCGGTCGAGGGCTTCCGCTACTCAAGCGCGCTCAAGGCCAAGGGCGGCGTCTGGGACGAGGCCGCGCTCGATGCCTTCCTCGCCAAGCCCAAGGCCGCGGTTCCCGGGACCAAGATGAGCTTTGCAGGCCTGAAGAAGGCCGAGGACCGCAAGGCGGTCATCGCCTGGCTCAAGGCGCAGGCGGGATCGGCAGCGGCCGCGTCCGCTGCCCAGGGGGAGACGGCGGCCGCAGCGGCCGGGGACTCCGGCCTTGACGAGATCCTCGCCGCCTTCCGCAACCCGCCGCCGCGCTCGGCGGACGAGATCGCCCGTGCCCGCGAGCGGGCCGCCGCGATCAAGGCGGCCGTGGACGCCGGCATGGACTATCAGCGCGCCCGGTATCATCCGATCCACTTCCCGCCCGCCATCAACGAGGCGAGCGACGAGGAGTGCCTCGTCTGCCATCAGGAAATCCTGACCTACAAGCCGCGCGAGGTCTCGCCCGCAGGGGTCCGCGCCGACCAGGTTCTGGCCTGGTACCAGACCCTCGACACCTACGAGGGCCCGCAGGCCAGCTTCCACTGGCGGCACCTGCAGAGCCCCTTCGCCAAGCAGGTGATGAACCTGCGCTGCAACTTCTGCCACAAGGGCAACGATCCGCGCGAGGAGAGCCCGGACATGGTGCCGACGCGCCAGGCGGGCACGGCGCCGGCGGTTCCCGAGTTCACCAACCGCAAGATGGTGAACCCCTCGGAGACCTGCCTGCTGTGCCACGGCGCCATGCCCGATCCCGAGAAGATCATGGGCCTCGGCGGCCCGTGGCCCGAGGTGCGCGCCGACTTCGAGAGCGACGAGACGCCCAACGGCTGCCTGAGCTGCCACGAGACGATCCGCACCAACCGCCACAACGTGAGCTACCTCAACGCGCTCAACATCGAGAAGCTCGCGCGCCAGAAGTCCGACACCTGCTTCGGCTGCCACGGCGGGCGGCAGTGGTACCAGATCTCCTACCCCTACCCGCGCCATCCCTGGCCCGACATGGATGAGGAGGTCCCTGACTGGGCCAAGGATCGCCCCACCACCAGCAAGCCCGAGTACCAGCTGCCCGAGGCCGGCCAGTGAGCCGGAGAAGCGAAGGAGTTCCGCAATGACCAGGATTGATCGACCCGACGCCGCGGCCGGCCCCTTCGCCCCGAGCCGGCGCGGATTCCTCAAGGGTTCGGCGGCGCTCGTCGCCGGCGGGCTGGTCGCCGACGGTGTCCGCCACCCCGCCCGGGCCTTCGCCTACGAGCCCTACTACACCGATGATCAGCTCGAGACGGTGGTCACCTCCTGCGCCCACAACTGCGGCTCGCGCCACATGCTGGTCGCGCACAAGAAGGGCGACGTGATCGTCCGGCTCTCGACCGACAACGGCAGCTACCAGGGCGACGCCTACGGCACCGACACCGAGCAGATGCCCCAGCTTCGCGCCTGCCTGCGCGGGCGCAGCTACCGGGTGCGGCTCTACTCGGCCGAGCGGCTCCTCTACCCGATGAAGCGGGTGGGCAAGCGCGGCGAAGGCAAGTTCAAGCGGGTGAGCTGGGACGAGGCGCTGTCCGAGATCGCCGAGCGCATGGTCTACATCAAGAACAAGTACGGCCCGACCGCGCTCGTCGATCAGTCCTACGCCGGCGCATCCTACGGCGTGCTGCACAAGTCCGACCAGATCGAGGGACTGCTCGGCCGCTTCCTCGGCATGTTCGGCTGCCGCACCTCGTCCTGGTCGGTGCCGTCCTACCAGGGCACGACCTTCGCCAGCCGGATCAACTACGGCACCATCCACGACGGCAACGAGGATGACGCCTTCGCGCACTCGAAGCTGATCATCATGTGGGGCTGGAACCCGGCCTACACCTTCCACGGCGGCAACACCTTCTACTACATGCGGCTCGCCAAGCAGCGCGGCTGCAAGTTCGTGCTGGTCGATCCGCAGTACACCGACAGCGCCGCCGCCTATGACGCCTGGTGGATCCCGATCCGGCCCAACACCGACGCGGCCATGATGGCCGGCATGGCGCACTACATCTTCACCAACAACCTGCAGGATCAGGAATTCATCAACCGCTTCGTCCAGGGCATGGACGAAGGCACCATGCCCGACTGGGCCAAGGGGCAGGAGAGCTTCAAGGACTACATCCTCGGCAAGTTCGACGGCCAGCCCAAGACCCCGGAATGGGCCTCCGAGATCTGCGGGGTGCCGGCCGAGGACATCAAGAAGCTCGCCCACATGTACGCGACCACCAAGCCGGCCGCGCTCAAGGCGAGCTGGGCGCCGGGGCGCAACGCCTATGGCGAGCAATACGCCCGCATGGCCAACGCGCTGCAGGCCATGACCGGCAACATCGGCGTGCTCGGCGGCTGCGCCGAGGGGGTCGGCAAGGGCTGGCACGCCGAGGCGGTGGCCTATCCCTACGACCAGTGGGCCAACGTCTGGTTCGCCTCGATCAAGTCGGACCGCTGGGCCCACTGCGTGCTCAACTACCCCAACGTCAAGCGCGAGGAGATCGGCCTGTGGCCGCGCAACGATCACCTCGACGGGGTGATCCCCAACATCCGCGGCATCTTCTGGCAGGGCTCCGACTGGTTCAACCAGCTGACGAACATCAACAAGGAGATCCAGGCCATCCGCAAGCTCAAGGCGGAAGGCGACATGGAGAGCCTGTTCGTCTGCATGGACAGCACGATCACCCCGACCGGGCTCTGGGCCGACTTCCTGCTGCCGGTGGCGACGCATTTCGAGCGCCACGACGTCGCCCTCCCCTGGTACAAGGGCCACTACTACATCCACCGGCCGAAGGTGATCGAGCCGCTCGGCGAGTCGAAGACCGACTTCCAGATCTTCACCGAGCTCGCCTACCGGCTCGGCTTCGGGCCGGCCTACAACCCGAAGGCCACGCGGGACTACTTCTACAACCCCGATCCCGTGGACGAGGCCTATCTCGCCGAATGGTGGGAGCGGGTGCGCCATCACCAGGGGGTCGAGATCACCTGGGAGGAGTTCAAGCGCCGGGGGGTCTACAAGTTCCGCCTGCCGGAGCCGCACGTGGCCTTCCGCGAGCAGGTCGAGAAGGGGGTGCCCTGGCCCACACCCTCGGGCAAGATCGAGATCTTCTCGACGACGCTGGCCCAGATCAAGGACTGGACCAAGACCCAGTACGGCTACCCGATCCCGCCGATCCCGAAGTGGATCGAGCCTTGGGAGAGCCTGAACTCGCCCAAGACCAAGGACTACCCCTTCCACATGGTTTCGCCGCACCCGCGGTGGCGGACGCATTCGATCTTCAACAACATCCCCTGGCTGCGCGAGACCTACAGCCAGGAGCTGACGATGAACGCGTCCGATGCCCGCAAGCTGGGCATCCAGACCGGCGACACGGTCGAGGTCTACAACGAGCGCGGCTCGGTGGTGGTGCCGGTCTATGTGACCGAGCGGGTGATGCCCGGCGTGGTGGTGCTGCACGAGGGCGCCTGGATGGACATCGCCGAGGACGGCTCGGACCGGGCGGGGAACCCCGACTTCCTGACCTTGGACAACCCGAGCCCGGCGGGCGCGTTCGCCTACAACACCGTGCTCTGCAACGTGCGCAAGACCGACAAGGCACACCGCCCGGGCTGGGACATCCTGGCCACGTCGCGCAGCGCCGTGTTCCGGCGGGATCTTTGAGCGGAGGAGGCAGACGAGATGGCCAACCGGATCGACAAGGCGAAGATCAAGGAGAGCGTCGCCCGTCTCCGCAAGTACGGCTACCCCAAGGTCGTGCCGGAGGTGCAGCTCGGCTTCATCCACAACAACGTGGACTGCATCGGCTGCCGGGCCTGCGAGATGGCGTGCAAGGACAAGAACGGCCTGCCCGCCGGACCCCGCTTCCGCCGGGTGCAGTACGTCGAGGGCGGCACCTTCCCCGAGGTGTTCGCCTTCAAGATCAACATGTCCTGCAACCACTGCGCGGAGCCGGCCTGCCTGCCGGCCTGCCCGACGGGGGCGATCTTCAAGCGCAAGGACAACGGGGTGGTGGACATCGACTCCACCCTCTGCATCGGCTGCCGCAAATGCGAGGCGGCCTGTCCGTTCGGCGCGCCGCAGTTCGACCCCGAGGAGAAGGTGGTCAAGAAATGCAACATGTGCATCGACCAGCTCGAGGCAGGCCGCAAGCCCTACTGCGTCGAGGCCTGCATGATGCGGGTGCTCGACATCGGGCCGATCGACGAGCTGCGCGCCGGCACCTACGAGACGAAGGCGCGCGGGCCGCATGACGAGGTGGTCGATCAGGTGCGCGGCATGGCCGATCCCAACCTCACCCACCCGTCGATCGTCTTCGTGCCGCACTCCAAGGGCAAGGTGCAGGGATGAGCGCCGCCGCGGAGAAGCTCCACGAGTTGCCCGAGACGCCACGCGAGCCGGACGGCGCGGAGCGGGCCCGGCTCGCCGAATTCGCCGAGGCGCTCGGGGTGGTGCTGCGCCTGTTCGATCGCGAGCTCGACACGGCCACGGTCCGCGCCCTGGCCGAGCCCGAGCTCTGGGCCTTTCTCGCCGGCGTGCTCGATGACTCCGCCGGGCGCGAGGCGGTGGCGCGGCTGAAGGACGCGGTGGATGCCCTGCCCGAGACGCCGGATCAGGCGGTGCTCGACCGGCTGGCGGCGGACTACGCCGACATCTTCCTGACCCACGGCCACCGCGCCGCGCCCAGCGCCTCGGTCTGGCTGACCGACGACCACACCGAGCGCGGGGAGCCGATGTTCGCCGCCCGCCGCTGGTACGCGCATTGGGGGGTCAAGGTTCCCGACTGGCGCAAGCGGCCCGACGATCACATCGTGCCCATGCTGCAGTTCGTCTCGCTCCTCCTTGAGACCGCGAGCGGCGCGGCGCTGGTCGATGCGGCGGTGTTCCTGGACACGCAGATGGGCCCCTGGGTCGGCAACTTCCTCGGCCGCGTGGCCCAGCGGGCCGACACCGCGCTCTACCGCGCCGCGGCCGAGTTCGCCGGCGTGCTCCTGTCGCGCCTGCGGGCCGAACTCGAGCGCATCACCGGCGTGGCCGAGCGCATTCCCGAGCCGCCCAAGCGCGCGGCGAGCGAGCCCGAGGCGGTGGCCTACGTGCCCGGGGCGGCGCCGAGTTGGTGACGCCGGCGCCGAGAGTCGCGGCGTCCGCATGCAGCCGGGCGCGCAACCCGCTGGGCAGCTGCACCCTGTGCGAACAGGCCTGCCCGCGCGCGGCGATCGAGCTCGCGGCCGGAAGCGCGCCCCGCATCGCCACCGAGGCCTGCAACGGCTGCGGCGCCTGCGCCGCCGCCTGCCCCGCCGGCGCGCTCGATCCGCTTCCGCTGCCCGAGCCGCAGGGCCCGGACTGGCGGCTGGCCTGCAGCGGCGCGCTGCCCGGCCGCGCCAACATCGGCTGCCTGAACGCCCTCGGGCTCGAGCAGCTGGCCGCGGCGTGGCTCGCCGGGGTGCGCCGCATCCTCGCCGCGCCCCGCGATTGCGGCCGATGCCCCCGGCAGGGCGCGCCGGACTTCACGCGCACTTTGGCGCGGTTCAACGCCCTGCTGCGCTCGCGCCGGCTCGAGACCATTGCCTTCGAGGAGCAGCCGCCGACGCGCGGGCTGTTCGGCCCGAAGCTGGCGCCGGTGGCCCCCGATCGCGGCCGGCGGCATCTGCTCGCGCGCTTGCCGGCCGGCACCTCGCGGGACGAGGAGGAGCCGCCCGGCGCGCTCGGCCGCCTGCTCGCCGCGCGCCGCCGGCCCGACGCGCTCTTTCCGATCGTGCCGCGCATCGACCCGCAGGCCTGCACAGGTTGCGACGGTTGCGCGAGCGTCTGCCCCACCGGCGCGATCCGCCTCGATGCCGAGCCGGTTCCGCGCTACCGGATCCTGCCCTGGCGCTGCAACGGTTGCGGCCAGTGCGCGGCGCTCTGCGACGCCCGCGCGATCGAGATCGCGTTTGACGCCCCCGCCCCCGCGCCGATAGCCTTGAGCGAATTCAGGTGCGAGGGATGCGGCGTGCAGGCACATCGTCCGACGGCCCGGCGGGCAGGGCAGCGGGCCCTGTGCGCGGTCTGCGCGGCGCGCGGGCACACCCGGCCCGACATTCTGGTGCTCTGAGCCCCATGCGCGGCTGGTGGGGCCGGGCCCGCGCGTTTCTCGGCGCCTCGCTCCTGCGCCAGTTCATGGCGGTGACGCTCGCCGGCCTCGGCCTCGCCTCGCTCGCCTTCCTGCTGATCCTGCTCTCGGCCCAGACGCGCTTCCTCCTGAGCGAGCACGCCCGCGCCTCGCTCACGGTCAACAACGCCCTGCGCGCCGCCCTCGAGAACGCCATGCTCAAGCGCGATCTGCCCGGGCTGCGGCGCATCGTGGCCGGGGTCGGGGCCCTGCCCGAGGTCGTCGGCGTGCACATCATCGCACCGAACGGCGAGATCCGCTTCTCGAGCAATGACACCGCGCTCGGCACGCGGCTCGAGACCGAGGCCGTGCGCACCGCCCTGAGGCGCGGCGAGGCACGCAGCGAGTTCCTGTCGCTGCCCGGTCGCGGCGATGTGCTCCGCAGCATCAACCCCGTGCACAACCAGCCGCCCTGCGCCGAGTGCCACGGCCCGCCCGAGCGCCATCCGGTCAACGGCTATCTGGTGGTCGATTTCGACGCCGGCCCCGCCCGGGCCTACGCGCTTCGCGCCTCGCTGATGCTGATCGGCATGGGCGCGGTGGTGATGGCCCTGCTCGCCGCCGCCCTCTGGTGGTCCACGCGACGGCTGGTCACCGCCCGGCTGCAGAGGCTCGAGGAGGCGGCCCGCGAGCTGGGCGCCGGTCGGCTGGAGCGGCGCGCGCCGGTCGAGGGGGCGGACGAGCTCGCCCGTTTCGCCCGCAGCTTCAACCTGATGGCCGAGCGCCTCGAGCGGGCGCGCGACCAGCTCGCCGCCGCGCTCTCGGCCACGCGGTCGGTGCTCGAGGCCGCGCCGGACGGCATCCGCGTCATCGGACCCGACTACCGCATCCGCGACGCCAACGCCGCCCATCTCGCCCAGCTCGGCCTGCCGCGGGAGCAGGTGATCGGCCGGCCCTGCTACGCGCTGACCCACGGGCGCGACGAGCCCTGCCCGGCCACGCTCCAGACCTGCCCGGTGGCGCGGCTGCGCGAGGGCCGGCTCGACACCACGCGCTTTCTCGACCGCCTGCGTCTGCCCGGCGGGCGCGAGATGAGCGCCGACATCATCGCCGCGCCGCTGAGACTCGTGACCGATGGCGGAAGCGAGGCCTGCGCGATCGAGGTGATCCGCGACCTCGACGCCGAGGTGGAGCTCTCGCAGCAGCAGCGCCTCTCCGAAGTGGCCATGCTGGCCAACGGCGTCGCGCACGAGATCAACACCCCGCTGTCCTCGATCCTGCTGGCGGTGGACCAGATGCGCGACGCCCTGCCCGAGGGCGACGAGCGCCGCGAGCTGGCCGAGGTGGTCGAGGGCGAGATCCGCTCCTGCCTCGAGGTCACCGAGAGCCTGATGCGCCTCTCGATGCCCTCGGAGCAGACGGTCACCGTCTTCGACCTTGCGGACCTCGCGCGGGACATGCTTCGGCTCATGGCGCCGGCCCTCGAGCAGGGGGGCGTGGAGGTGCATTTCGAGCCGCCGGAAGGTGGCGCGCAGATGATCGGATCCGAAAGCGACATGCGGATTCTCATCCTCAACCTCGTCGCCAACGCGATGCACGCCATGCGCGGCGGCGGGCGCCTGCGCCTTGCCATCGACGCCGAACCCGACAGCCTGCGCCTGACCGTCGCCGATAGTGGAGTCGGCATCGCGCCCGAGGATCTCGAGCACATCTTCCTGCCCTTCTGGACCCGCCGCGCCGACGGCAGCCGCGGGCGGGGGCTGGGGCTGGCGCTGTGCCGGCAGGTGGTCCGCCGCGCCGGCGGCCGCATCGAAGTGCGCTCGCGCCCCGGCGAAGGCGCCACCTTCACCGTCACCCTGCCGCGGCAGGCCCCCTCCGCCGGTGCAGAGGCGCAGCACCCGCCGCAGGAGGCGCGCCCATGAGCCTGGCGGCCCCCGAGCGAAGCCAAGCCGCCGGCCAGCCCGCGCCGGCGCGGGTTCTCCTGGTCGATGACGACGCCACCCTCGGTCGGCTGCTCGCCCGCCAGCTCGCCGGGCTCGGCTACACGCCCGAGGTGGCGGCCACGGCGGCAGAGGCGCGCGCCGCCGTTGCCGCGCACCGGCCCGACGCGGTGCTCCTCGATCAGCGCCTGCCCGATGCCGACGGCATGGATCTCGTCGCCGAGCTCGCCCGTGTCGCGCCGGTGGTGGTGCTCACCGCCTACGGCTCGGTCGATCAGGCGGTGGCGGCGGTGCGGGCAGGAGCGGCCGACTACCTGACCAAGCCGATCACCCCGGCGGCCCTGGAACTGGTTCTGGCGCGTGTGCTCGAGATGGCACGGCTGCGCGGCGAGCTTGGCCGGCTGCGCCGGGCGATCGGGGCTCAGGAGCCGCCCGAGCTCGTCGGCTCCTCGCCCGAGATGGTGCAGCTCCGCCGCCGGGCGAGCGCGCTGGCCGAGGGTGACGTGCCGGCGCTGATCGCCGGCGAGTGGGGGACGGGCAAGCGCACCGTCGCGCGCTTCATCCACCACCAGGGTCCGCGTCGCGACGGGCCCTTCCACCAGATTTCCTGCGTCGAGCATTCGGCCGAGACGCTGATGGCCGAGCTGGTCGGCGACGAGGAGCCGGGACTGCTCGAGCTCGCCGCCGGCGGCACCCTCTATCTGGCCGACATCGGCCGCGCCCCGGCCGCGGCGCAGCGCCAGATCGCGGTCATCATCGAGAGCGGCGCCTTCGCCCGGCGGGGCTCGGCCGCGTTGCAGCCGCTGCGGGCGCGTATCCTCGCCGGTGTGACGCTCGCCTCGGGCCCGGTCTCGGGCCGACGCGAGATCGTGCCGGAGCTGTTCTTCCTGCTCTCCGGCATGACGCTCGAGGTGCCGCCGCTGCGCCAGCGCCGCAAGGACATCCCCGAGCTTGCGCAGAACTTCCTCAAGCGCAGGAGCTTTGCCCGGGACCGGCCGAAGCGGCTGTCGTCGGGCGCGCTGCGGCGCCTGTGCGAGTGGGACTGGCCGGGGAACCTGCGCGAGCTGCAGGGGGTGATCGAACGGGCGGTGATCCTCTCGGGCGAGAGCCCCAACATCCTGCCCCGCCACGTCGAGCTCAACGCCGTCCGGCCCGGCGAGCCGGCCGGGGCCCTCGACGTCTCGGACGAGCCCGATCTGGACAGGTTGGCCGAGCGCTATCTGGACCTTCTGCTCGAGCGGCACGGCGGCAACCGCCGCCGCGTGGCGCGGATCATGGGCATCAGCGAGCGCAGCATCTACCGCATGCTCTCGCGCCGACGGGACCAGGGCGGCGGCTGACGGCGCGCCCGCTCGCATCTCCAGGCAAGAGGTGGTGCCGGTGAAGGGACTCGAACCCCCGACCCGCGCATTACGAATGCGCTGCTCTACCAGCTGAGCTACACCGGCCCGGCCGCGCAGATAGCAAATGCCGATGGCGAACGGTAGCCCCGATTTTCAGCTCTTGCCCGGCTCCTCGCTCGCCGGCAGCACCACCACGTCGCCATAGACCTCCTCGGTATCGTCGGCGCTAGCGCGCCGGGGCGGGGCCGACTCGGGTGCGGCAGGCTCGGCCGGGCCGGCATCGGATCCGCCCGCCGCCGATGCGGCTTCGGCCCCGGCGGCATCAGGCTCCTCCGACTCCTCCGGCGCCTCCGTGGCCGGCCGGTCGCCGGCCTCGAGCAGACCGGCGATCACCGGCAAAAGCTCGGGCGTGGTGCGGGCGCCCGCCTCGCCCTCGGGCGGCTCGGTCCAGGCCAGGGTGTCGAAGGCGCCGCAGCGCTCGCACAGCGGCACCCAATGGGCATGCACATGGCCGCAGGCCTCGCAGACCCAGGCCCGGTCCCGCGGGGCCGAGATCGCCCGCGCCAGCCAGCCCCGGATCTCGTGCTCCGGGGCGCCCTGCCCCTTGGCGATCGCGGCCATCAGCGTGAGCACGCGGGCCGTCGGGCGGGTCTCGGGCAGATCGCCCAAGGCGCGGCGCGCGGCGGGGAAGTCCTCGGCCGCCAGCGCCAGCTCGGCCTCGAGCATCCGCGTTTCGGGATCGTCGGGGTGCTCGGAAAGGAGCCTGGCGAAGCGGCGGCGGCGCGCCTCGGGCGTCTCGTCCGGCTCGAGCGCGGCCCAGGCGGCGGCCAGCTCCGGGTGCGGCCCGGCCGCCTTCCACGCGCGGCGGAGGATGCGCTCGGCGGCGCGGCGGTTGCCGGCCCGCAGCTCGGCCCGCGCGGCCATCACCGCCGCCGGCACCAGATCGGGGGCCATGCGCTGCGCCTCGCGCGCCGCCCGGTCCGCGCCCTCCTGATCGCCCCGCGACGCGCGGTCGAGCGCCTCGGCCAGCGCGAGCACCGCATCGCGGCGGGCGTGGACGTCGCGCGGCAGACGCCCGGCGCGCAACTGCGCCGCGAGCGTGGTGCGCGCGCCGTGCCAGTCATGGGCGCGGTTCTGCAGGGCAAGGAGGGTATCGAGCGTCTCGCCGTGGCGCGGGCGCAGCTCGAAGGCCTTGCGCGCCAGCGCCAGGGCGGTCTCGACATCGCCCTCGGCGAGTTTCTCGCGCATCAGCCCGCGCACGCCGACGAAGCGGGTGCGCGGATCGGCGAGCAGCGCCTTCCACGCCTCGGCCGCGCGCTTGCGGTCGCCCGCCGCCTCGGCCGCCTGGGCGGTGATCAGCCGGGTGAGCTCGGGCCGGCCGAGGAGGCGCTCGGCCTTCTCGGCCTTGCTGAGCGCCTCGCGCGGCTCGCCGGCCGCGAGGGCGACCATGGCATCGGCGAGGGCGGCGAAGCCGCGCCGCTCGCGCCCGCGCTGGAAATAGCGGC
>RFJX01000010.1 GCA_003694425.1 Gammaproteobacteria bacterium | reverse complement strand
TGCGCCTGGTCAACCAGCGCCGCAAGCTGCTGAACTACCTCAAGCGCAAGGACCTGAACCGCTACCGCGAACTGATTGCCAGTCTCGGCCTGCGCAAGTAAGGCACAACCCTTTCCCTATCCAGAAGAGTACGACATGACTGCAATCAAGAGGACCTTTGAGTACGGGGGCAGGCCCTGGGCCCTGGAGACCGGCGAGATCGCCCGCCAGGCCACCGGTGCCGTGATGGTACACGCCGGCGACACCGTGGTGCTGGTCACCGTGGTGGGGGCGAGGAATGCCGATCCAAACCGCGATTTCTTCCCCCTGACGGTCGACTATCAGGAGCGGACCTATGCCGCCGGGAAGATCCCGGGTGGATTCTTCAAGCGCGAAGGGCGTCCGACGGAGAAGGAGACCCTGACCTCCCGTCTCATCGATCGCCCCCTGCGGCCGCTCTTTCCCAAGGGATTCAGGAACGAGGTCCAGGTCATCGCCACGGTGATGTCGCTCGACCCGGAAGTGGATCCGGACATTCCCGCCCTGGTCGGTGCCTCGGCGGCCCTGGCCATCTCCGGCATCCCCTTCAACGGGCCGATCGGCGCCTGCCGGGTCGGTTACCGCGATGGCAACTATCTGCTCAACCCCAGCTTCGACGAGGTCAGGAACTCGGAGCTCGATCTGGTCGTGGCCGGTACCGCCAGCTCCGTGCTGATGGTCGAGTCTGAGGCGAAGGAGCTCTCCGAGGAGGTGATGCTGGGCGCGGTGATGTATGGTCACGAGCAGTTGCAGGTCGTGATCGACAATATCCGCTCCCTGGCCGAGGAGGCCGGCAAGCCCCGCTGGGAGTGGGAGGAGAAGGAGCCCGACCCGGCCCTGGTCCAGCGCCTGGAGCAGGATTTCGCCGGCCCCCTGAAAGAGGCCTACGGGATCGTCGACAAGCTGGAACGGCGGGATCGCATCTCCGAGGTGCGCAATCAGGCGGTGGAGGCGCTGGCCGGGGGCGAGGAACCGGCATTCGCGGCCGCCGACGTGCTCGAGGCCTTCGCCGATCTGGAACACCGTCTCGTGCGCGAGTCCATCCTCGAGACCGGCAGGCGCATCGACAAGCGCGGGCTGGCGGACATCCGCCCGATCACGGCCAAGGTCGGGGTGCTGCCGAGGACGCACGGTTCGGCCCTGTTCACCCGGGGCGAGACCCAGGCCCTGGTGATCACCGCCCTGGGCACCGGGCGCGACGCGCAGATCATCGACGCCATCGAGGGGGAGCGCAAGGAGCCCTTCATGCTCCACTACAACTTCCCTCCCTACTGCGTGGGCGAGACCGGCCGCGTCGGCTCTCCCAAGCGGCGCGAGATCGGTCACGGGCGGTTGGCCAAGCGCGGAGTGATGGCCGTCATGCCCGACATGGAGAGCTATCCGTACGTGATCCGGGTGGTCTCGGAGATCACCGAATCCAACGGCTCTTCCTCCATGGCCACGGTCTGCGGGACCAGCCTTTCGCTGATGGACGCCGGGGTGCCCCTGAAGGCCCCGGTGGCAGGCATCGCCATGGGGCTGATCAAGGAGGGCGAGCGCTATGCCGTGCTCTCCGACATCATGGGTGACGAGGACCATCTGGGCGACATGGACTTCAAGGTGGCAGGCACCAGCAATGGGGTCACCGCCCTGCAGATGGACATCAAGATCGACGGCATCACCCGCGAGATCATGGAAAAGGCCCTGGAGCAGGCCCATTCCGGCAGGCTGCATATCCTCGACGTGATGAACCAGGTGCTCAGCGAGCCGCGCCAGGAACTGTCACCCCATGCCCCGCGCATCTTCACCATGAAGATCCCGGCCGAGAAGATCCGGGAGGTGATTGGCAAGGGTGGGGCCACCATCCGCCAGATCACCGAGGAGACCAACACCACCATCGACATCCAGGACGACGGCACCATCAAGATCGCGTCCGTGGACGCGGCGGATGGCGAGGAGGCGCGCCGGCGCATCGAGCAGATCACCGCCGATGTCGAGGTCGGGATGGTCTATGAGGGCAAGGTGGCCCGGCTGATGGATTTCGGTGCCTTCGTCAACATCCTCCCCGGCAAGGACGGCCTGGTCCACATCTCGCAGATCTCCGACCAGCGGGTGGAGAAGGTCTCCGACGTCCTCTCCGAGGGAGATACCGTCAAGGTCAAGGTACTGGAGGTGGACAAGCAGGGGCGTATCCGCCTGAGCATGAAGGCGGTAAGCGAATAACCGCATCATCCACTGACGGAAGTAGAAGAGGGGGCCCTGGCCCCCTCTTCTTTTCATGCCGGCAACCGCTGGGTGAGCAACGATTGCGCAGACCTGATCAGGCGGTGGTCGTGTCCCTCTCCGGTTTGTCCCCGATCAACGCCTTCGAGGTCCGCATGTTACGGAAGACCAGCGGCTTTTCCGGTACATCGGGATTCATGGCGTCCGCTTCGATGCGGGCCACCTCATCCAGCAGTTCCTGGTGGTGCGGTGACTTGCTGCAGACCGGATCGGCGTTGCGGGGATCCCCGGTCAGCATCCAGGCCTGGCAGCGGCAGCCGCCGAAGTCCTTCTCCTTCTCGTCGCAGGATCGGCAGGGCTCCTTCATCCAGTCGTAGCCGCGGAACATGTTGAACAGGGGGGACTCGTACCAGATCCACTCGATGGAGTGGTCCCGCACGTTGACCAGTTCCACCCCGGGCAGTTGCCGCGCCGAGTGGCAGGGCAGGGCGGCGCCGTCCGGGGCGATGGTGAGAAATACGTTGCCCCAGCCGTTCATGCAGGCCTTGGGGCGGTCCTCGTAGTAGTCGGGCACCACGTAGAAGATGCGCATCTTGCCCTTCATCTTCTCCTGATAGCGGTGGGCGATGGCCTCGGCCCGCTCCACCTGTTCCCTGGTCGGCAGCAGCTGCTCCTTGTTGTGCATCGCCCAGCCATAGTACTGGGTGGTGGCCAGCTCGACATAATCCGCCTCCAGGGCGATGGCCAGCTCGAGGATGTCTTCGACCTGGTCCTCGTTGTGACGGTGCAGGACGAAGCACAGGACCATGGGGTAGCCGTTGCGCTTGACCGCCCGGGCCATCTCCAGCTTGTGCTGGAAGGCATCCGTGCCGGCGATGAAGTCGTTCAGTTCCTGGCTGCTGGCCTGGAAGCTGACCTGGATGTGGTCCAGCCCCGCCTCCTTGAAGGCCTTGATCCGCTCCTCGGTCATGCCCACGCCCGAGGTGATCAGGTTGGTGTAGTAGCCGAGGCGCCGGGCCTCCGCGATCAGCTCCTCCAGGTCGGGACGGGTGAGCGGCTCTCCGCCCGAGAACCCGAGCTGGGTGGCGCCCAGTTCACGGGCCTCGCGCAGGACCTTGAACCACTCCTCGGTGGTCAGCTCCCTGGTGTAGTTGGCCATGTCCACCGGGTTGGAGCAGTAGGGACACTGCAATGGGCAGGCGTAGGTCAGCTCCGCCAGGAGCCAGAGGGGTTTGGGCATGTCAGCGTACTTCGATCCAGCCGTTTTCATCGGCCACCTCCAGGAACTTGTAGACGTCGGCCTCCAGGTCGACGCCGGGGAATTGCTGCTTCAGTTCTTCGACGATCTCCGCCACGGTATGTTCACCGTCGCACCGTTTCAGGATCTCGCCCGCGCTGGCCGTCAGCTTGACCATGCCCTCGGGGTAGAGCAGTACATGGCGCTCCTGGGCCGGTTCCCACTGGAAGCGGAATCCGGAGCGGATGGAGGGTTTCTGTCCGGGCTGGAAGGCGTGTTCCATCATTCTCCTGCCACGTTGTGATAGGGCGGCATGCCCTCGATATAGGCCAGCCACATGCAGTCGCACATGGTCCACAGGACGTCGAGCTTGAACTTGAGCACCGTGAGCATGAACTCCTGCTGGGCCCGGGTCCGGTAGTAGTCGAGTGTGATCTCCAGACCGCGCTCGACGTCCCTGCGCGCCTCGGTCAGACGCTTGTTGAAGTAGCGATAGCCCTTGGACTGGTCGATCCAGGGATACTTGTCCGGCCAGTTGTCGATCCGGTCCTTGTGTATGGTGGGCGCGAACAGCTCGGTCAGGGATGAGCTGGCCGCCACCTGCCACGGCTGCTGGCGGGCGAAATTGATGTAGGCGTCGATGGCGAATTTCACCCCCGGAAGGAGATGGCGGTGGGACCAGAGGTCCTCCCGCGGCAGTCCGACGGCATCACCCAGTTCCAGCCACGCCTCGATGCCGCCCGGGTCGTCTCCGAATCCGTCATGGTCCAGGATGCGCTGGACCCAGTGGCGGCGTACCTCGCGGTCCCAGCAGTTGGACATGATGGCGGCATCCTTCACCGGGATTGCCACCTGGTAGTAGAAACGGTTCGCGACCCATCCCTGGACGGCCTCCTTCGAGAGCTCGCCGTTGTTCATCCGCACGTGAAAGGGGTGGTTGCGATGATAATACCTGGCCATCCCGCGCAACTTCTGCTCGAACTCCTCGCGGGACCAGGGCTCCCGTTCGTCCCGGCTGTTGTCGTCCAGCAGCTCGAAGGGCTCCCGGGACCAGAGCAGGTTTGTGGCTCGTTCCTCCATCGTCGCCAGTCTCCTCGTCGTATCAGAGTGTCAGGTGCATCCCGTCGTAGGCCACCTCGATACCGGCCTCGTCCAGCCGGGCCCGTTCGGGGGATTCCTCGTCGAGAATCGGATTGGTGTTGTTGATGTGAATCAGGATCTTGCGCTGCGGCTTCTCCAGCGAGGTCAGGACATCCATGATCCCTCCCTTGCTCGACTGGTCCAGGTGGCCCATCTCCCTGGCCCGCTTGTCGCTGATCCCTTCTCGGGAGAGTTCGTCATCGGTCCAGACCGTGCCGTCCACCAGGATCACGTCGGCCTCCTCCATGTAGCGCAACACATGCGGCTCGATCTCGCCCAGTCCGGGGGCGTAGAACAGGTTCTTCCCGCTCCGGGTGTCCTCCACCCGCACCCCGATGTTGTCCCCCTTGCGGGTCTGGTGGCGGTATCTGGAAAAGGGCGGCGCTTCGCTCTTCAGCGGTACGGCGGTGAAGCGCAGCCCGTCGGCACGCTCGATGGTGAACGGGGTCTCCTCCGTGTTCACCTCATGCCAGTTGACGCCGCGAAAGGCTCCGAGGATGTTGAACAGGGGATAGCTGCTGGTCATCTCCTCCTGTACCTCGCGGGTGCAGTAGATGTCCCACGGCCGGGTATGTTCCCGCAGGATGACCAGGCCGGTGGTGTGGTCGATCTGGGCGTCACACAGGAGGATGGCGCAGATCCCGGTATCCCGCACGGCCCGTGCGGGCTGCAGCGGAGGGAAGGATTCGATCTGGGCGCGGATGTCCGGTGACGCGTTGAACAGCACCCAGTCGACGCCGTTGGCGGAGACGGTGATGGATGACTGGGTCCTTGGCGAGCCCTTCATCTCGCCCTTGCGGATGCGGCTGCAGTTGTGGCAGTTGCAGTTCCACTGCGGGAATCCGCCACCGGCGCCTGATCCGAGTATGTGTATCTGCATGAGCGCTGACTGTCCTGTTGCGAATGTTACGAATGTCTCCCTTTTTCATTCATGCCGTCACCATGAATGAAAAAGGGGAGGGCTTCGGCGAAACCCTCCCCCGTCACGACGGATCGTTCGTTACCGGTTGCAGATGTACATGGTAACTTCGAAACCGAAACGGACGTCGTCGTATGCAGGGGTTTCCCACTTCATGATGTTTCTCCTCATATCGGGTTGTACGGTTCCCGGAAGGTTTCCCTCCGGGGCCAGGAAATCTTCCTGACGACCCGTTATATGCATTCTCCGTGCCAGGCAAGCGCGCAGGCGGAATAATCATAGTGAATACAAAAAGATAACATCGTGCGCTTGCTCTTCATCACCCTTTCCTGACGCAGGATCGACGGTTGGAAGGAAACAGGGGTGGTTGTTGCGCAACCACCTCCCGGGAGGGCCTCGCACCACGGCTCCCCATGTCGCATCTGTCCCGGGTGGTTCGCAAGGTATAATTCCCCACCGCCGTCCATCGTCTTCATGCGGGGAGCCCTCTGTTGTCCGAACACGTCCTGTTCCTGACCGGCAGGCTGGCCAGAAAGAGTCTGCAACGGGTCCTGGAATCGATGGAGGCCCCCGGCTTCACCTGGACCATCCACGACATCGGGCTCAACGTGGCGGCGTTGATGACTGCCGAGATGATCGGCCGGCGGCTCAAGGATCTCTATGGGGCCGACCGCGTGATCCTGCCCGGCCTGTGCCGTGGAGACCTGGAGGAGCTGGAACGCCGGTTCGGGGTCCGCTTCGAACGGGGACCCGTCGATCTCAAGGACCTGCCCGGCTTCTTCGGCCAGGGACGCAGGCAGACCTCGCTGGAGCGGTACCGGGTCCGGATCTTCGCGGAGATCGTCGATGCCCCCGGGATCCCGGTCGCTGAGGTGCTGGCCCGGGCGAAGCGGTATGTCGGGGAGGGGGCGGACGTAATCGACATCGGCTGTCTGCCGACCACGGAGTTCCCCCATCTCGAGGATACGGTCGCCGCCCTCAAGGAGGCGGGCTACACCGTCAGTGTCGATTCGATGGACGAACAAGAGTTGCTGCGCGGGGGCAGGGCCGGGGCGGACTACCTGCTCAGCCTGAAGGAGAGCAGCCTCTGGATCGCGGACGAGGTGGGATCGGTGCCGGTCCTGATCCCGGAGCGGCCGGGCGACCTGCCCTCGCTCTACCGGGCCATCGAGGGGATGCAGGGGCGGGGTCGGGAGTGCTACGCCGACAGCATCCTGGACCCGATCCACTTCGGCTTCACCGAATCGATCTGCCGCTACCGCAGGTTGCGTGAGGACCACCCCGAGGTTCCCGTCATGATGGGCACCGGCAACGTGACCGAACTGACCGAGGCCGATACCACCGGCATCAATGCCCTGCTGTTCGGCATCATCTCCGAACTCTCCATCGACGCGGTCCTCACCACCGAGGTCAGCCCCCACTGCCGGACGGTGGTGCGGGAGTCGGACCGGGCGAGGAGGATCATGTACGCAGCCCGCGAGGACAATGCCCTGCCCAAGGGCTATGATGAGGGCCTGACCACCACCCATCTGCGCCGTCCCTGGACCTACACCCCGGAGGAGGTGGAGGAGCTGGCCGGCCAGATCCGTGACCCCAGCTATCGGGTGGTGGTGAGCGAGGCGGGGATCCATGTGTTCAACCGTGACGGCCTGCATACCGCGGTGGACCCATTCCGCCTCTTCCCGCAGCTGGAGCGGCTGCAGGAGGATGCCCCCCATGCCTTCTACATGGGGGTGGAGCTGGCCAGGGCCCAGGTCGCCTGGCAGCTCGGCCGGCGCTACATGCAGGACCAGGAACTGGACTGGGGAGTGGCGGCCCGTCCGGTCGATTCGGAGGTGGACATGCATGCCTACAAGGAGGCCGGATCGACCCTGAAGGCGGGCCGGCGGAGGAAGAAGAAGGGGGAGGAATGACGGGAGGGGGAATGATCTACGAGGCCATCATCACCACGGAGAGCCCTGAAGGGGAGACCCACATCACCCCCATGGGCTATACACCCCGGGAGGAGGGGCTGATGCTGGCCCCGTTTCTCCCCTCGACCACCGAGCGCAATCTGCGTGAGGGCGGACAGGCGGTGGTCAACCTGACCGATGACGTGCGCATCTTCTCCGGCTGTCTCACCGGCCGGAGGGAGTGGCCGCTGCTGCCGGCGGTCTGTGTGCGGCCGCGGCGCCTGGAGGCCGCCCTGGCCACACTCGAGGTGGAGGTGGTCCGGATCGAGGAGGACCCGGTCCGGCCCCGCTTCCACTGCCGGATCATGCACCGGGAGAACCTCCTTCCCTTCCCCGGCTTCAACCGTGCCCAGGGGGCGGTGATCGAGGCGGCCATCCTGATCAGCCGGTTGCCCATGCTGCCCCCGGAGAAGGTGGACCGGGAGATCGAGTATCTGACCATCGCCGTCGAGAAGACCGCCGGAGAACGCGAGCGGGTCGCCTGGGAATGGCTCATGCAGCGGCTGCGCGAATACCGCAATACCGATGCCACCGAGGTGGACGGCGCATGACCGACCTGCTCGCCAGCGTGCGCGATCCGGGAGAGGCACGGCTCGCCCTGGAAGAGGGGTGCGACATCATCGATCTGAAGGAACCCTCGGCCGGGGCCCTGGGCGCGGTACCGTCGGTGGTGATGCGCCGGGTCGTCGACCTGGTGGCCGGAAGACGGCCGGTCAGCGCCACCATCGGAGACCTGGCCGATTCCACCCATATTCCAGACGCCGTACGGAAGGTGGCGGCTACGGGGGTCGACCTGGTCAAGATCGGACTCTTCCCCGGAATGGGGGAAGCCGGTTATGTCGAGGCCCTGGCCAGCCTCGCCGGTGAGGGGTATCGCCTGGTCGCGGTCCTGTTCGCCGACCATCGGACCGACCTCGGGTTGCTGCCCGCCCTGGCGGAGGCCGGGCTGTACGGGGTGATGCTGGACACCTGTGACAAGGCCGCAGGCACGCTGCTGGCACACCGGAACATCGGCGAGCTGGGGCGCTTCACCGGAACGGCACACCGGCTGGGGCTGTACTGCGGGCTGGCGGGATCGCTCCGGCTGGAGGATATCGGCGACCTGCTGTCCCTGAACCCGGACTATCTGGGGTTCCGGGGTGCCCTCTGCGAGGGTGGACGCATCACCCGCCTCTCCCGCGATGCGCTGCACAGGGCGCGCCGCCTCATACCTGAGCAAAATGCTAAACTATCATCGGGTGCCGGAGTGACGGCGCACGGTTGACGACGGGAGCAGAACGATGAGCTGGCGAGAGAAAGAGCAGGAGCGGGTCTACAGCGACGAGGAGGTGCGGGAGCGGCTGGCCAGGGAGCTGCCGAAATGGGAACTGAAGGACGGCTGGATCCGGCGACGCTACAAGACCTCGGGCTGGAAGGCCACGCTGATGGTGATCAACGCGGTGGGTCATCTGGCCGAGGCGGCCTTCCACCACCCCGATCTGGTGGCCTCCTATGCCTTCGTGGACGTCAAGCTGATGAATCATGCCGCCAAGGGGATCACGGACAAGGACTTTCAGCTGGCGGCGAAGATCGAGGAGGTGATCATGTGGCAACCCGGCAAGGAGGAGGGGAGTGCCCTGACCGGCACCCCCGATGACCCCCGCTTCAAGTACCTGAAATACGACTGACTCCCTCCCTTGCGCCTTGGGGGGCAGGGCGTTTCACGGTAACATAGACGCTGGCGCGCCTGGCGGCAGCCTGACATCCTGTGGCGGGGCACAGCTGCCCGCCGTGGCACACGAACAACCGGAAGACGGGGGCTCGATGAAAGTCAGCACCATCCTCAAGCAGAAGGGCGACAAGGTCTATACCATCTCCCCGGATGCAACCCTCAGGGACATGGTCAGGGAGATGCTCGCCCTCCATATCGGATCCCTCCTGGTAATGGACGAGGAGGGCGATCTCGCCGGCATCGTCACCGAGCGTGACCTGCTACGGAACCTGGCGAAGCTCGGTGCCGACTGGGAGAAGAAGACCATCGGCGAGGTGATGAACACCGAGGTCTATACCGGCACGCCAGAGGAGACCATCGACGAAGTGATGCACAGGATGACCGAACACCGCATCCGCCATCTCCCGGTCGTGGAGCACGGCAAGGTGGTCGGGATGCTGTCGATGGGCGACATCATCAAGGCGGCCCTGGACGAGACCACCTTCCAGAACAAGCTGATGAAGCGCTATATCAAGAACTGGCCGGAGGAGGAGTAGGCCGGAAGGTCCCGTCGCCGGCCGTCACGGCTCCAGCGGATTGCGGTCCTGATCCAGGACCTCCAGCTCGTTGTCCCGCGCGAACGCCATCAGGAAGTCGAAGGTCATGGGGTCTCGCTCCTCCAGCTCGGCAGTTACCACCAGGCACTTGATGCCGTCACTGACCTTGAGCTTGACCAGGGGATTGAACTGCACCTGGCGCTTGGGACCATATTCCGCAAGGGCGTAGTAGAGGCGCTCCGCCCAGTCGCTGGGCCTGAACTTCCTGCCGTCGCGGGTGATGCCCCGCAGGATGATTTCCTTCGTTGCCATGCCAGACGCTGTTCACCGGTGTGGGGGTCGGCGCATTATAGCGCCACCCCATGTTGCCTTGCAGCATGCCGTGTCGGGGCCTCTCATCCGCCCCCGGGCAGGGATCCGCCGGGGCGTCGCCAGTGACCCGAGCGTCCTCCGGACTTCTCCAGCAGCCTGATCCCGTCCATCTCCATCCCGCGGTCCACCGCCTTGCACATGTCGTAGACGGTGAGCAGGGCGATCTGCACCGCGGTCAGCGCCTCCATCTCCACCCCGGTCCTGCCGTCGGTCTCAACCGTGGCCCGGCAGCGCACCGCCGGAGGTTCGCTCTCGCACTCCAGCTCGATGCCGACGTGGGTCAGGGAGAGGGGATGGCACAGGGGCACCAGGTCGGCGGTCTTCTTGGCGGCCATGATCCCGGCGATCCGGGCGATGCCCAGTACGTCGCCCTTCTTGTGGCCCCCCTCGCGGATCAGCTGCAGGGTGCGGGGCTGCATGAGGATCCGGCCCTCCGCCACGGCGACCCGGTGGGTGACCGCCTTGCCGGCGACGTCCACCATGTGCGCATCGCCTTCCTGGTTGAAGTGAGTCAGTTCGTCCTTCATGCTGTCTATCGTTGCACAGGCGCCCCATCGGCTACAATCCGCATCATGAGCATCAAGGTCAGATTCTTCGCCAGCATCCGCGACCTGACGGGTCGCGCCGGAGACGAAATCGAGGCCCGGCCGGGGCTGGTGGCACGCGATGTCTGGCGCCTCAGCACGGACGGGCTGGAACCGCCTCCGACACTGCTGGTGTCGGTCAACCTGGAATTCGCCGATCTGGACGCGCCCGTGGGCGAGGGCGACGAGGTGGCCTTCATGCCGCCGGTGACCGGCGGGTGAGGGCGATGCGCGTCGAACTGAGACAGCAACCCTACGACCCGTGGGCCGAGCTCTCGGCCCACGAGCGTGCCCATGCCGTCCCCGGCCGCAGCGGCGCCGCCGCCGTCTTCACAGGGTCCATGCGCGACCGGAACGAGGGCGTGACCGTCACCGGGATGTTCCTGGAGCACTATCCGGAGATGACCGAGCGGCACCTGCGGGGGCTGGCCCAGGAGGCGATGTCGCGCTGGCAGCTGGACGACCTGCTGCTGCTGCACCGGGTGGGAGAGGTGCTGCCGGGGCAGACCATCGTCCTGGTCGCGGTCTGGTCGGCGCACCGCGCAGCCGCCTTCGAGGCCTGCCGCTTCCTCCTCGAGGACCTCAAGCACAAGACCCCCTTCTGGAAACGCGAGACCCTCGAAGACGGCGAGCGCTGGGTGGAGTACAATACGCCCGGCTGAAACCGGCCGCTTCAGTTTTCCCCCGTCTCTTCAGAACCTTTTACTGCCACAGGGCCCGTGCCTGCGGCCGGCCCCGTTACCCATGAACGAACTCGAACGACAGATTGCAAGAAGGCGGACCTTCGCCATCATCTCCCATCCGGACGCCGGCAAGACCACGCTCACCGAGAAGCTGCTGCTGTTCGGCGGCGCGATCCAGACCGCCGGCACGGTCAAGGCGCGCAAGAGCGCCCGCCACGCCACCTCGGACTGGATGGCGATCGAGCAGCAGCGCGGGATCTCGGTCACCTCCTCGGTGATGCAGTTCGAGTACCGGGACCATGTGGTCAACCTGCTCGACACCCCCGGCCACGAGGACTTCTCCGAGGACACCTATCGCACCCTCACCGCGGTCGATTCCGCCCTGATGGTGATCGATGCGGCCAAGGGGGTGGAGTCCCGTACCCGGCAGCTGATGGAGGTCTGCCGGCTGCGGGACACCCCGATCCTCACCTTCATCAACAAGCTGGACCGCGAAGGCAGGGAGGGGATCGAGCTGCTGGACGAGATCGAGCAGGTCCTGGGGATCCGCTGCGCGCCGGTCACCTGGCCCATCGGCATGGGGCGCAACTTCCGCGGGATCTACCACCTGGAGACCGGCCGTGTGCGGCTGTTCGAATCGCGCCAGGCGGCCAAGAGCGGCGAAGGGGAACTGCACGAGGGGCTGGACGACCCGCAGGTCGCGCAGGCGCTGGGTCCGCTGCGCGAGGCGCTGGAGGAGGAGCTGGAACTGGTGGCCGGGGCCGGTCACGCCTTCGACCGGGATGATTTCCTGGCCGGTCGCCTCACCCCGGTCTTCTTCGGCTCCGCCCTCAACAGCTTCGGCGTGCGCGAGCTGCTCGACTGCCTGGTGGAGCAGGCCCCGCCGCCGCAGCCCCGGGCCACGACCAGCCGGACCGTGGAACCGCAGGAGGAGCGGTTCACCGGCTTCGTGTTCAAGATCCAGGCCAACATGGACCCCAACCATCGCGACCGGATGGCCTTCCTGCGCGTGGTCTCGGGGCGCTACCGGAAGGGGATGAAGCCCTTCCAGGTGCGTCTCGGCAAGAAGGTCCAGTCCACCGCCGCGATGAGCTTCCTGGCCAGTGAACGGGAGCACACCGAGGAGGCCTTTCCCGGTGACGTGATCGGCCTGCACAATCATGGCACCATCCGCATCGGCGATACCTTCACCGAAGGCGAGGAGCTGAAG
>RFJX01000102.1 GCA_003694425.1 Gammaproteobacteria bacterium | reverse complement strand
GACCGCGGGGCACAGCTCTCGGCCCGCATCGTCGAGCTGCGCCAATCCCGCGACCCCTGGCAGCGCATCCGCTTCGAGGTGGTGCTCGATGGGTGAGGGGCAACGGACGTTTCGGGTGGGGCAGCGTCATACCAATCCGGCGTTTGGCCCCATAGATGTGACGTTCGTGGGGAAAACGTATGTCGGCTTTCGTTTGGGCCATGTGGACGGGACGTGCTCGTGCGGATCGATCGCATCCATACGGATGGTGGGCCTGGGGGCGCCGAGGCCCAGGTGGAGGAGAATGTGCATCCATGGCCCGACTCGACGTTCGTCCGCGACTCGGATGAAACCGGGTATTATCCAAGATCGCACTGGGAGCCGTTTCACGCACAAGATGTGCGCCCATGGCAGGAACCTTTACCGACGAACCTGGAGGAAGCCCTACCGCCTTCAGTCTGCTCAGTTGGAGGATACGGGTGACCGTGATGCGCTCCGACATGGAAGACGCTGATCACGACATTTACCTTATGAAGCGGGTGTGGCAAGGAGAGGATCCCCACAAGGATAATGGTCAGAACGTGGAGGGGGCGTGTTGGTTGCAAAAAAGCCTATGGGTCGTCATCGAACCTGCCGGTGCTGCGTCGGAAGGAACCTCGGCATGACAGGCGCTTCCGCATCTTGGCCTGGGTTCTGGGGAAAGTGGTCGCAGGACTCGTGGTTGCCCCTGGAAGCGCATTGCCTGGATGTGGCGTTGTGTTTTCGCAGACTCATTGAGTTGCCACGTATGCACAAAGCGATGGAGGCAGCTGCCGATACGAGGATAAAGGCCGTACATCGTGATCGCCTTGCGGTGTTGGCGATGATGCACGATCTCGGCAAAGCGAACCGAGGTTTCCAGCGCAAGGTATTGCAACCGAATACCACGAAGGTGGGTCATACACGCGAGATTTTCGGTATCTTCACGGATGAGAAGTTGGTTGCAGCGTTTGCACAGGCACTTTCATTGCAGACGATTGCACAATGGTTCGACGATGGTGAAAAAGGTCTTCAGCGCTTCTTGATCGCCTCGTGGTCCCACCACGGCGATCTGCTCGATGCCGATGCCCTTGGCATGGAGGCGCACAACCGGAACTGGCGCGGATTGTGGCAGGGGGATGAAGAGATTCGTCCGTTTGACGGGATTGTACACGTGGCGGCGTGGGCGAAGCGTGCTTTTCCGGGCGCCCTCGCCCCGCATGCCACTCCCCTACCGGCGGAACAGCCCCCACTGCAGCATCTGTTCGCGGGTCTGGTCATGCTCGCCGATTGGCTGGGATCGTCACAACACCATTTTCCAGTCCGGACCGAAACATGCGGGGCACGCAGACGACACGGAACACAAGCCGCCGACCGGCTGGTCACCGATGTCGGATTGAATGCGTGCCCTTTTCGGCGCCACGCAACGGTGAAGTCGCGTTTCGAGGAGCGTTTCGGGTTCGAGCCACGATCGCTGCAGCTGGCAGTGGAGATGCAGGGCTTCGCAGAACGTCTTTGGATCCTAGAGGCGGAAACGGGTTCGGGGAAGACCGAAACAGCCCTACATCGTTTCTTTTCCCTGTTCGCCGCAGGTGAGGTGGACGGACTTTTTTTCGCGCTTCCCACCCGCGTGGCCGCACGCAACCTCTACGCACGTGTTCGCACGTATGTCGCCCGGCTTTTCCCCGAGGATGAGCGCCCGCCCGTGCTGTTGGCCGTGCCGGGCTATGCTCAGCTGGACGGCATGGATCTCCCTGACTTCCATGGCAATCGCTTCTTCGACGAGGGGGTTCACGATCGATTCTGGGCGGCGGAGCAGCCGAAGCGCTTCCTGGCCGCCACCATTGCCGTCGGCACGGTGGACCAGGCCCTTCTGGGAGTGATCAAAACGCGCCATGCACACCTGAGGCTTGGTTTGCTTGCACGCCATCTTCTCGTGGTGGACGAGGTGCATGCCTCGGATGCCTATATGACGGCGCTGTTGCAACACCTGCTCCGCTGGCATGTGGGGGCACTGCAAGGCCATGCCCTGCTCCTTTCGGCCACGCTGGGCGCACAGGCGCGCACCGCCTTCATGCAGACAGTGAAACCAAACCTCCAAGCGCTTCCGCTGAATAGGGCCGCATCGCTACCCTATCCCATGCTGTGGCGGAATACGCAGGCGCACCCCATTCCTTCGGAGCAAAAACGCTGTGTGCGCATCTCCCTCCTCCCGATCGCGCATGAGGAGCGCATACCCAAATGGGAGAATTGTCGCGCCGAGATGGATGCAACCAGGTTGCGCAGGATGGATCGGGAGACCGAAACACAGGGAGGCTGGCACGTCGGGCCGCTGCTTGATGCGGTTGCTCCCGCACTGGATGCGGGGGCGCGTGTGCTTGTGGTGCTCAACACCGTCGCGCGCGCAAATGCCTTCGTACGGGTGGCAGAAAGGGTGGGGCTGGCGAAGATGTTGTTCGCGGTGAACGGGGTGTGCTGTCCGCATCACGGGCGCTTCGCAGCCGAAGACCGTCTTTTGCTGGACCACGCCGTAGGAGATCGTTTCGGCGGCAACGCGCCCAAAGGCGCATGCCTGCTTGTCGGCACGCAAACCTTGGAGCAGAGCCTGGACATCGATGCCGATTTTCTGATCACGGACCTCTCTCCTGCGGATGTTCTCCTTCAGCGTTTGGGAAGGCTGCACCGCCATGCGCGGACGGATCGCCCGAAAGGCTACGAACACCCGCGCGCGTACGTGCTCGTTCCCGAAGGTGAAGCGCCGCTTCTCAGTGCCTTGGACGAAAGCGGCCGCATCGACCGTCGCCTGCTTGGTTGGGGTTTTGGGAGCGTCTATGAGGATCTGCGCGGCTTGGAACAGACCCGCAGACTCATCCGGGACGAAGGGAACGTGTGCACGCCCGACGATGCTCGTCGATGGGTGGAAGCGGCCACGCACCCCGATGCTCTGGCCAGCCTGGGTGCGGAAGATGCACGTTGGGCGGTGCATGGGCAAAGCCTCGGTGGGGTGAGAGCGGCCTGGATGATTGCGGCGGACCTTGCAACAATCGATTGGAGCAAACCCATCGATGAAGCTCATTGGCGGGAATCCGGGGAGAAGGTACGGGTAAGACTTGGTGTGGAGAGTTACGAAATCCCCCTGGATCCACCCTTCGTCTCACCCTTCGGACGAAAGATCGACCGTGTGGTCGTTCCGGGGTGGATGCTTCCCGAGGAATGGAAAAGCGTCGGAATGCCCGAAATGCAGTGCATACCCGAGCAAGACGGTGTGACGTTGATAATGAAAGCGAACGGTTTGCATCGATGCCTTTTGCGCTATTCCCGTTTCGGGTTGGAGGTGAAGCAATGAGCCACGATGATCCATGGAACCTTCTCACCGCCCCGTTGATCCGCATCCACACGGACACAGGTATGACACGAGCCAGTCTGCCGCAGGTACTCGCCGGACTGGGAGAGGATCGCATCGAAGACTTCCCGGGATTGCAACGGCATCAACGCGATCCTTGGCACCTGTTTCTTACGCAACTGGCCACCATGGCGCTGGATCGGCAGGGTCTGCGGGACCCTTGCCAGAATGAGGCGTTCTGGAGAAGGGCCTTGCTCGAACTCTCGCACGGTGAGGCAAGCGCATGGCGCCTGGTGGAGCGAAATCTCGAAAGCCCGGCATTCCTGCAAACACCATGGCCAAAATCGAGGGGGGCACCGTCCGCACAACTCTTTTCCAGTGATGCACTGGATGCTTTGCAAACGGCGAAAAACCATGAGCTCAAAAGTGCGCGAAATGACGGCATGGAAGTGGATTTATGGCTGTATGCCCTGATGTCACTGCAAACGACCTCAGGATACTCGGGCCCCGGCAACCATGGCATTGCTCGCATGAACAGCGGATTCGGCAGTCGTATTATCTTGGAGTTGGTTCGAAACGAGCGTTGGTCCATCCGCTTTTGTGACGCTGTTCGACGCTTGTTCGATCATCGCCAGGTGATTCTGCAGGGACCCAACCGCTGGGGTTATCAACGAGGGGGCAAGGCACTGCTCTGGTTGGATCCTTGGGACGGAACCAACAGCCGTCCGCTGGCCGGTTTGGACCCATCCTTCATCGAAATATGCCGCATCGTCCGCTTGTTTCATGGAGAGAACGGCCGGCTTGTCGCGGCCAAGGCCCCAACGAAGAGGCCGCTCCTGGATGCCAAGGCGATGGGCGGCGTGGTGGGAGACCCCTGGACGCCGGTACGGATCGATCAGGCCCCCCCAAAAGCATTGACGCTCAACGAAAACGGTTTCACCGCAGAATGGCAGCGTCGACTGTTGTTCGCCGACGGTGTCGAGCTGTCGCCATTGCAGTCGCCGATCCCGGATTGGTCGGAATCGTGCTTGCTGACCGCTTCCGTCATCGTGCGCGGCCAGGGACGAACGGATGGACTGCACTTCCTGCGCATTCCCATTCCAGCCAAGGCGCGCTCATGGATCTTCGGGAACAAGCGCGCATCACTGAACGACCGGACCAAGGCCGCCATCCAGGCAGCGGGGGAAGTGGAACGATCGGCGTTGAAGCCTGCGGTGCTCGCATGGTTGCAGGGAGCGCCGGAGCAGCTCTCCTTCGACGGCCCCACGGTACACTGGTGGAAAAAGGTCCAGGGCGGCTATACCCGCGCATGGCACGTCCGCCTGTTTCCATGGTTGTGGAAGACGGCAGAGCGATCGGAGCAAGAAGCGATCCATCTCTGGCAGGGCATGATCGCGGAGGATGCGCGCCGGTCATTTCGGATCGGAATCGAAACGCTGCCATCCCCGTCCGCGCAACGCTGGAAGGCATACGTCACGGCGGAATGCATCCTGGAGGGGGCGATGAGAAACCGAATGAGATTGATCCACAAGTCCGAATCAAGGGAGGGTACCCATGGCTGATCCATCCATCCATTCGATTGCCTCGAGGCTGGTCCTCCTCATCGGGCAGACCGCCTTTCCGAAAGGGGCACGCTCGGAACTCAAGCGCTTCGACGCCACGGATGAAGGCTCCTCTGCTCCTTTGACCTTTTACCGCCTAGCGGTTGAGGCCCTGCCGGAAGGTTGGGATCGCACTACACATACACGCCGTGCCTGGCGCACCCTGGTGCAATCCATGGCACTCTTTCCGGAAGCAGGCGATCGGCCGTTGGGGGAAGCGATGGCCGATGCAGGTATCAGTGAGGCGAGGGTCGAGCGATTGCTGGAGGCGCCACCAGGGAGCAAGGCGTTATGCCTGCTCTGGCTGCGGATCGCACGCATGCTGGCCGCCAAGCATCGTCCCTTCCTGTGGGGGGATGTTGCACGTCTACTCCTATCGGAGCAAAGAGATGCGATCGAGGCAGTGCACCGGCATATCGCCACATCGTACTACCGCGCCCGACAACAGGAAGCGATTTCATGACGAAAGGAGGAAAGCACATGTTTCTGCAGATTCATTTTCTGACTTCGCACCATGCAAGCCTGCTCAACCGTGACGATGCAGGACTGGCCAAACGCATCACCTTCGGCGGGGTTCCGCGACTTCGAGTCTCTTCCCAATGCCAGAAGAAGCATTGGCGGGACGCGTTGATCCCGACTTTGCCCGATCTCCCCTTCGGGATCCGTTCACGCCTTGCATTCCAGGAAATCGCCAAGGAGGCCCGGCGACAGGGGGTAGCCGATGAGCGGGTGCATTCGCTGACCCGTCTTCTCGGAGAAAGCGTGATGACCTTGGCTTCGGGGAAACGGGGAAGATCGGTATTTGACGATGCCGGGCAACTGTTGCTGGCCCAACCAATCCTCTTGGGACGCCCCGAGATCCGCTATCTGGCGTCTATCGTCGCGGATGCAGCGAAAGAGAGCCCAGACGAGGCGGGTACCAGGCAAGCGATCGAGCAACGAATCAAGAGGCTGGAAAAGAAGAATCTGCTGGCCTTGATGCGACAGGCGGGCATGCCGAAACCCGCCTGCGGCGTGGAAGGGGCGCTTTTCGGGCGATTCATTACTTCGGACATCCTGGCCCGAGTGGATGCGCCGGTGCATGTAGCGCATGCCTTCACCGTGCATGCCCTGCAGACAGAAATGGACTATTTCACCGTAGTGGACGACCTACTCGAAGAGCAAGAGGAAACCGGAGCGGCACATGTGAACGAAACAGAGCTCGGCACCGGCATCTTCTACGGCTATGTGGCCATGGATCTACCCCTGCTCGTCTCCAACTTCACCGGCTGCGACAGGAACAGCTGGCGCGATGCATTGGTATCGGAACCTGCGGTATGCAGGGTGATCGAGTCTTTCATTCGGGTCGTGGCTCAGACAAGCCCGGGCGCCAAGTTAGGCGCAACCGCGCCCCACACCTGGGCGGAGCTCATACTGCTGGAGGTAGGGAAATCGATGCCGAGAAGCCTGGCCAACGCCTATCTGCAACCGATCGGCATGCAGGAAGGACAGGATCCGATGCAGCTCGCCGTGGATGCACTGGCCGCACAGCTCAACCGCTATGCCCGAATCTACGGCGACACTGGCGAACAGCGATGGGCGGCAACCGATCGCGAATGGAATGCCTGTAAGGTGGCACGGCTCTCCGAGGCTACACGGGCGGCACTGGACACCATCTTTGGAGATGTATCGTGATACGCGCCTTGATCCTGCGCCTGGATGCACCGTGGATGAGCTTCGGAGCACCAATTGTGGACCACCATGGCTTCATCGAACGTTTCCCGGGCCAGGCAATGCTCACGGGACTGATTGCGAACGCCTTGGGTTGGGATCATGGCGATGCCGATCGTCTGCAGGCTTTGCAGAAACGCCTCGTGTTCGCTGCCCGCTGGGACGTACCGCCGCAAGAGGTTGTGGACTATCAAACCGTGGACCTCGGTCAGCCGAAGTTGCGGGAAACCGGCTGGACCACTAGGGGGGCGCCCGAACACCGCAAAGGCGGACAGCAGGCCAAATACGGCACGCACATCCGACTACGCCACTACTGGGAAGACGGACTGATGACCCTGGCACTGGCGATCGAAGATGGAGAAGAACCAAATCTGAATGAGATTCGTGCGGCACTGCGCCGTCCGGCTCGTCCATTGTTTCTTGGTCGGAAAAGCTGCCTCCCAGCACGCCCATTGCTTGATCCGCAAGACCCGATGGTAGAAGCGGACAGTATCCTCGAAGCGCTAAAGAAAATACCGGTCTGGTCGCGTAACGGCACATGTGGGAACACCACCCGCCTGGAAGCATGTTGGCCGTCGACGCCCGAAGTATGTAACGGAGCTATGGAAACCGTCTATGACCTCCGCGACTGGCATGCCCAACTGATGACCGGAGAACACCGGCGGATGCGAGGTGTTCTACCCATGGGGAAATGCGAATGAGAAGCCAGCTGTATATGGTGGAAATCCGTCCAATATGGCCCGACTTGTTATCGTGGGCGCGTGGAAATGGATTGCTATCCGCTCATGAACCTAGAACAGATCTCGGCTACCTCACCCACGCATGGCTGCGTGCCGCCTACGGAGATCTGGCACCCAAACCGTTCCGCATCTGGGGAGCCCGCTGCAAGAGACCACGCATCCTAGGCTATGCGCGAAACGATGCGGAATGCCTCATCGAACACGCCCGTTCGTTTGCTGACCCATCCGTCTTGGCCACTCTGGAAGGGGGCAGCAATACCACGATTCGATCCAAACCGATGCCCATGTCATGGCCTGCCGGCAAAGTTCTGGGCTTCGAAACCATAGTGGCCGCAACCAGACGAACGACGGGCGGTGTGGAGAAGGATGCACTCCTCGTGGAAGCGGAACGGCAACACCAGAAAACCGGTTTGTGCCGGGAAACGGTCTATCGTTCTTGGTTTACCGGGCGATTACAGCCAGGCCTGCGCTTGCTGGATTGGAATATGGATGCATTCCGTCTCGTACACAGAATGAGGCGAACACAGAAGAAGCCGAGAAAAACACACTGGATTACCATACCTGAGATAATGGTGCGGGGACGCATTCGCATCGATGAAGATGATGCATTGATCCCCTGGCTCGAATGCGGTGTGGGAAGACATACGGCATTCGGTTATGGAATGGTGCTTCTCCTTCCCTGATGAGCGCCATTTCTCTGTTCGGTCGCCTGGGACTAGCGGAATCCCGGATTCCCCATGCCGACCGACACGGCCTGCTCTGGCTCTCTCGGGGCAGGTTGTATGTGGAAGATGGTACGCTCCGGTTTCACACAGCGGGAGAAGGTACGCTCCCCGCAGGGGATTATGCCATCCCCTATCAGACCATATCCATGTTGTTCCTTGGTCCGGGTACGAGCCTCACCCACGATGTATTTCGCCTGCTGACACGTCACAGTGTACTGTTGATGGCGGTAGGCCAAGGCGGGGTGAAAATCTATACCGCACCGCCGTTCGGGCAGGCACGATCGAATGTGGCTCGCCGTCATGCCGAGCTTTGGGCGGTCAGGAAAGATCGGCGCCGAATCGCCAGAACGATGTACGCCATCCGCTTCGGGGGGATCCTGCCGGATCGCAACATTGAGGTTCTGCGCGGTATGGAAGGAGTTCGTGTCAAGGAAAGCTATCGACGAACCGCCGAGCGCTACTGCGTACCCTGGCGCGGCAGACACTACGACCGCAGCGACCCGATGGCAGCCGATATACCCAACCAGGCAATCAACCATGCGGCCACCTTCGTCGAAGCAGCGGCCCACCTCTCTGTAGCCGCGGTCGGTGCATTGCCCCCCTTGGGGTTTGTCCATGAAGACGCTGCCATCGCCTTCGTCCTAGACATCGCCGACCTCTGGCGCGCCGAACTGACCCTTCCGCTGGCATTCTCATCTGCGGCAAAAGCGATGCGCGACCCTTCCCTCAACCTGGAACGTACAATCCGTTACGAGGCGGCCGCACGTTTCCGCAAGTACCGGGTGATCCCGAAAATGATCGACCAGATCAAATCGCTTCTGAATGTTGCATGAGCACCGTAGTCGTCGTCGCACGCGCTGCATCGAAACGCATGCGCGGGTTTCTCGCCTCCTCCATGTTGGAGGTAACCCCCGGTGTCTACGTGGCACCGCAGATGAATCCCAGGGTGCGGGAAAGGGTGTGGGATATTGTCCATGAATGGTTCGCATGCGAGCAGCAGGGCGCGTCCGTGGTCATGCTTTGGCGGGACCCATCCATCCCCGACCTGGCAGGAATCCGGATCTTAGGAGACCCCCCGGTCGATTTCGTGGAACAAGACGGATTGATTCTGGCACGGCGCCCCAGAATTGGTGCACCATCCGGGTCAGATAAGGATGGTTCTCCGCCCTCTCCCTGAAAAGGGACAAACGTCTCCGTCGTGTCACCGTCGCTCATTACAGAAACGGATATCTGCCAGCTTCACGAAACCAACATCACAACCGGATCGCGCTTGGCCACATCGCGTCATCCTCCTTCTGATCATTTCTCAACAACCAGAAGAATGGCGCACCAGCTCATACACCACTTGACGGGACGTGGCCATGCATGGTTGCATATAAACTTTCTTCTTCTCTCTCTTCATGTTAGCCTTCAAGGGTTTCCCCCGCATCCGCGGGGATGGACCGCTGCTCACCCGCACGGATGCGCTGCTCGTCAG
>RFJX01000101.1 GCA_003694425.1 Gammaproteobacteria bacterium | reverse complement strand
GATCCAGGTTCCCGGTGGGCTCGTCGGCCAGCAGCAGGGCGGGCCGCATGATGACGGCCCGGGCGATGGCGGTCCGCTGTCTCTGCCCGCCCGAGAGCTGCTCCGGCAGGTGACCGGCGCGGTCACCGAGAGAGAAGTCCTCCAGCGCCTGCGCGACCCGCCGGCGCCGCTCTGGCGGCGCGATCCCGGCCAGGACCATGGGCAGTTCGATGTTCTCCGCCGCCGTCAGGCGGGGGATCAGGTGGAAGAACTGGAAGACGAAGCCGATCCTCCTGCCGCGCAACCGGGCCAGTTGCCGGTCTCCCAGCTCCGTGACCGGCTGTCCCTCCAGCCGATAACTGCCCCGGGTGGGGCGGTCGAGGAGGGCGATGATGTTGAGCAGGGTCGACTTGCCGGAGCCCGAGGGCCCCATGAGACTGACATACTCGCCGGCCCGGATGGTGAGGTTGATGTCCCGCAGGGCGTGCACGACCTGGTCCCCGACCCGGAAGTCCCGCCATACCCCCTCCAGTTCAATCATCGCCCGCTTCACTGGCGGGGCGGGCCAGGGCCCCGTCGACGACCCCCTCGCGTCCGAGCGAGAGCACGATCCGGTCCCCCTCGGCGAGTCCCTCGAGCACCTCGGTGTATTCCCAGTTGGCGAGGCCGGTACGCACCTCCCGCCGGTGGAGGCGACTGTCGGCGGGGTCGTAGTAGAGGACGTACCGCTCCTCGAACAGGGCCTCGGTGGGGATCCGCAGGGTCTGCTCCCGGCGCTCCAGGGTCACCTCGATATCCGCGCTGTAGCCCGGAAGCAGGCCTTCGCGCTCCGCCGGGTCGGCAAGCTCGACCTCGACCTCCAGGGTGCGCGCCTGCTTCTCCCGCTCCTGGATGTAGGGGGCGATGCGGCGGATCCGCCCGCTGCAACGCGGCTCCGGGAAGGCGTCGAGGGTCACGCACACCGGCATCCCCACTCTCACCCTGGGGGCGTCCACCTCGTCGATGGGGGCCGAGACGTAGAGGCAGGAATCGTCGATGAGATCGATGGCGGGCAGGGTGGCGATCCCGGGAGGCGACGGGGTGACATATTCCCCCTGCTCGGTATTCACCTCCGCCACCACCCCTGCGAAGGGGGCCCTGAGCCGGGTCCGGTCCAGCTCGCCGCGGCTCACCTCCACCGCCGCCTCGGCCGCCGCGGTCCTTGCCTTCGCCGCATTGCAGGCAGCCTCCCGGGCGGCGGCCTCGGTCTCGGCCTGGTCCGCCTTCTCGTCGGCCACCAGCCGCCGCGCCAGCAGGGTCTGCAGCCGCCTCGCCTCGCGGCGCGCGCCCTCGGCGAGGGCGCAGGCCTGTCGCGCCTCGGCGCGGGCGGTCACGGCCTGACGGCGGCGCAGCTCCAGGTTCGCGCGCAGGTCCTCGTTCCACAGCTCGAGCAGGAGCTGTCCCGGATTCACCCGGTCCCCCTCGCTCACGGTCAGGGTCACCACCTGGCCGCCACTGGCCGGTGAGAGCCAGGAGCGCCTGCAGGCCTTTACCGTGCCGGAGCGGGTGTTGGCGACGGTTGCCGTCACCGGCCCCACCGTGGCACGGGCGAGTGTCACCGGTACCGGTTCGGGTTGCAGCAGCCGGTAGAGACCGAGGGCGGCGCCCCCCAGCAGGAGCAGCAACAGGAAACGACCGGGTGTAATGATGCGCATCGACTCTCCCGTGCGGGACCGGCCCGTGCATGTGGCCGCCCCCAGAAGCCCTACATGGCCAGGACCGGATATTACACCAGGGCACTTCGAAAAACCCGGAGCGCCCACTCCGCACTTCGGACGTGCAACGGAATCGATGGCGTGAAGCCATCGATTCCGGAGGGACCACGAAAACTCATTTTGCGGTCCCGGCAAGAGGAACCGCTCCGGACAGCGGTTTTCCGGGGTTCCCACCAGAGGGTCCCGGAGCGGGGACGTTGCGACAAGGTGGCCAACTGCGTAGAGTTGCCTCCACGTACGGACATACCGTCATTCCCATGCACCGAACAGACAGCACAGGTCCCGATCCGGGCCTCGATGAACTCCTGGAGGGAGTCCCTTCCCTGGTCAGTCCACCCCTGGTCTGCATGAAGCTGCTCGACATCCTGGAGAGTGATTCGGGTTCGGCCGCGCAGATGGGCGAAGTGATCGCCCAGGACCCCAATCTGACCTCCCGGCTGCTGCGGCTGGTCAACAGCGCCTTCTACAACCTGCCCTCCCCGGTGGAGACCGTTTCCCGGGCCATCACCATCATCGGTACCCGCGATCTCTACAACCTCGTGCTGGCGATCTCGGCGACCGCAACCTTCTCCGGACTCTCGCCACGCCTGGTCAACATCGACACCTTCTGGCGCCACAGCCTCTATTGCGGGCTGATCGCCAGGAATCTCGCCCGCCGGCTCAACGTGCTCCACCCGGAGAGGCTCTTCGTCAGCGGACTCCTGCACGATGTGGGGGCCCTCGTCCTCTATACCAGGGCGGCCGATGCCGCGAAGGAACTGCTGCTCGTGGCGGCAGGTGACGAGGCGGTCTTCCACCTGGCCGAGCTGGATCAGCTCGGCTTCAGCCACGCCGAAATCGGTGCCATCATCATGCGGGAATGGCGGCTCTCCCCGGCCCAGCAGGAGGCCATCGCCCATCATCATCAGCCGGGCAGGGCAGGGCAGGCGCCACTGGAGACCGCCATCGTCCATCTGGCCGACGTGATGGCCAATCGCTCCGATATAGGCAATTTCTGCGAGGCGGTCGCTCCGGAGGCGAGGTTCGACCCCGCCGCACTGGAAATCGCCGGGCTGGAGGAAGCGGCGCTGGATCCGGAACAGGCGGTGGCCGAGGCGGGCCTCCAGTTCGCGGAGACGGTGAGCGTGATGTTCGCCCGCTGATCCACGGCGGGCCGGCGAGGGGAGAAGGTCTGTCCCGCCCCCCTATCTGAAACTGTTCCTCCTGCCCAGGGTGTCGCTCAGGCGGGAGAGGGCGCGGTCGAACAGCGGCGCCTGATCCAGCATCCGGATCGCACCGCTCTGCAGCCCCATCACCAGCCCGCGACGGCTCTTCTCCGCCACCTTGCGCCCCTGGCGGTCGGTGAACAGGTAGGTCCCCGTGGCCTGGCTCACCCAGGTCAGCCGGGCGCGGACCGGCCTCCCGCCGTCGAGCAGGAGCTCCAGCCAGTCCCCCAGTCTCAACCCGTCCACGGATTCCAGATCCTTGCGGTAGCGCGGATGTTCGAGCTCGTCCCGGTAGCCCGCCTCATCCTCTTCCTCCGGCAGTTCCTCCATCTCTTCGGTGGCATCGCTTTCGAGGACGATCTCCTCGATCTCGACCCCGTCGCCGAAGGTGTCATCGAGCGCGGCCGGCTCGACCTGGTCTTCCGCCGGTCGGGGGATCTCTCCGGAATGATCGATCTCCGGGAGGGGGCCGCCGCCGAGGAAGGCCAGTGCCTGGGCGGCGCGATCCGCATCCCCGCTGACGATAGGGATTTCCGCTGTTTCTGCATGACCGGGGTCCGCGGCCTCCCCGGGTACCTGTACATCACCATCGCAGGCCTGGTCCTTGCTCCCGACCGGAGACTGTCCTTCATCCGCCGCAGCCGGCCGGTTCTCCTGAGCGGGGAGTTTCACTTGCGGAGGCTCCCTTTCCTCCCGTCCCCGCACCTGTTCCCGGTGCAGCTCGGCCAGCCGCTGCAGAAAGGCCTCTCTCTCCCGCCCGGGCAGTGCCGCGAGGTCCATGCCGTGATTGAGATTGCGCAGCAGCGCCGGCAGCAGCTTCACCAGCCGTTGCCGGTCCCCGGCGGACTCCATCGGCAGACAGGACCAGCAGAGGGCGCCGAGGGTCTTGACCGCCAGTTTCCATGCCTCGCTCTGGTCTCCTTCCCGCACATGGGTGAGCCGTAACGCCTCGCGCCAGTGGGCAGAGATGAAATCGCGGATGAATTCCGGCAGGGCATCGCCGTGCCTGATGAGGGTGGAGGAGACCAGTGCCTCGGCGGCCGTCCGGGCCCGTTCAACCCGTTCTCGCCCCTCGATCACCTTCGCGCAGCGCTCGGCGCGGAGTTCCGCCTGGTGGCGTTCCTCCTCGAGATAGGCCTCCAGGGACTCCCTTACCTTGTCGAACAGGGCGACATCTTCTTCGAATTCGTCGATGATTCGCTGGACCGCTTCGCTCACCCGCTCCAGCAGACGTCCATTGATCTGGTCATCGCTGTAGCCCAGGCCGGCCTCGGCAAGGCAGTTGAGCAGACGGCGGGCAGGATGGGTCTTCTTTGCGAACAGCCCCCTGTCGACCAGGGCGACCTTGAGCACCGGTATCTGCAGGCGTGCGATCTGCGCCTTGACCGGCTCCGGGATATTGCGGTCGTCCAGGATATAGTCGAACAGCACGGTGACCATGTCCAGGACCTGCTCTTCCGGGCTTGAAAGTCCTGCCAGGACCGGGGTACCACGCAACTCCCGGATGATGTTGACCGCCGTGGGGCCGTCCTGCTCCACGTCGAACCCGGATGGCAACCCCGCACACGCCTGTCCGTGCTGGAGCATGTTCAGATTGGCCAGGACCACGGGTGCCACCATGGCCGCGCCCGTCAGCGGACCGGTACCCGTCAACGGAGCGGTACCGTCGAGCGACTGGTCCGGCGCGGAAGCTGCCAGATTGCCGACTCCGGTCAACCCCTGAGGGCGGACGGGGGAGACGCCCTTTCTGACGACGGGACGGATGTCGGGGAGGATGCCGGCAGCGGCGAGCTTGCGGTTGATCTCCTGATAGAGCGGGCCCAGCTGGGAGATCACGTACTGATCGAACAGCTTGAGGATCACCAGCCGGATAGGTAGTTCCTGGTCCAGCTCCCTGCAGACCTGATGAAAGCTCTCGCAGATGGCGCCAGGTCCCAGGGGATTGGAATCATCGTCCAGTTCCGCCTTGCGCAGCAGGCAGCCCATCCGCCTGTCCAGGGCATACAGGGCGGCATAGTGGGAATTCCTGACCTTCGTGACCATCCCGGTGACGGCCAGCTTCTCCTCCAGTTCTTCCTGATCCACGAGCGAGAGTTCGTTCACCTCGCCGGCCTTGTACCCGGGGGCGGCTCCCTGGCCATCCAGATACCTGCCGAAGGCCTCGTCATAGCGTTCCAGAAAGCCCTTTTCCATCGCTTCACGGTGTTTGCGCAGATGACGCATGGCATCGAAATAGATGGTCTGGGTGGCGTCATCCGAGGCCTTCCCGGCGAGCTCGAAGAGGGCATCATCGAGACGGTCCATCATGGCGGAGAGGGCGTTGCCCAGATGTTCGAGGGCTTCCTTGCGGCAGGACTCGATCAGCCCGGGGTCCCCGGGACTCCGATCCTTGTCACCCTGGCGGGGGAGCTCCTTCATCTCGATGATGTTGCTGGTTGGCTGTTCGGTCATTGTCTGACTCTCTGGATGGTTTTCCTGGCTCTTGGATCCGAACTATATGAAGCGACAGGGGCCATTCAAGCAGGCGCGCACCGATCTGTGACACCCGTCACGCCCTGTGGTCATGAAATGCGAACCACGTCACACCGCTGATGCAGCCACCTCACCCTTGCGTGGCAACCGTACCCGTGACGGCTGGTGCCTCCTTCCGGGCTGACCAGAATTGTCACCCTGGGGTGACAATTCTGTGATCCATACATAATACAGAACATCAAATAGCCAATATAATCTCTTGATTAATATATCTTTTGCATAGATGGCATCACCCTTGCTGTTGTCTCTGTGTCAGGCACCAGGTGAGGAGACGTCATGCAGACTGAAGAAAGGATTGGCTTGCAGGATGCAAGGAGGTTGCTGGATCAGGCGGAACAGCTGCTCAACCAGAGTCATCCCGGTGACCTGGCCAGATGCGCGAGGCTGTTGGCGCTCAATGTGGCCATCTACAAGATGCGCTTCGGTGAGATAGGCGAAGAGGACTATCTGAGACTGCTGCGCAGTGACGCCAGCGATTCCCAGGCAGAGGTATTCGGCCAGGGCCTGCAGGAACTGCTGACGACCCTGATGCTCGTCACGGGCTCCGACGAGTGTCACTCCCCACGAGAGCTGAACTGAACCCGGACAGACCGCGAGGGCAGGCCGCCCGGACGCGGCTCGTGAACGATAGACAGGAACCCAAGGCCTGTCAGTACCATATTTAACATAATATACATTATGCGAAGTTCTGCAGGGAGGCAGAATGCGGCCAAGGGTATGATTCATGGAGAGTTTGACCCTCGCCCGGCGCGAGGGGTGGCTGGGCAATCTGACCACCCTGTCGACCCTGCAACGTTCCGCCGGACTGAGCAACGAGCAGGCCGCGCGTTTGTGCTTCGTCTCACCAGAGACCTACCGGCGCTGGAAGTCGGATCGCAAGCCCAACCCCTGCGCCGTGCGCCTGATGGCGGTCATGGCCGGATACATGCCGTGGCAAGGCTGGCACCGCTGGGAAGTCATCGGGGGCTGTCTGTTCGAGCCAGGTGCACGCCGGGGGCTGCTGCCGGGAGACATCCAGGGGCTGCCCTTCCTCAAGCTCGCCCTGGAGGCCCGCTCCCGGGAGGTGATGGAACTGCGCCGGGAGCTGGAGGCGCTGCGGAACTCGAACGAGGCTCGCCCGCGTCGTGCGGGTTACCAGTAACACCCGCACAAAGTCCCACGGGTGGGAAAATCGGTTATTTCCTGACCACCTTCCGCCGGCGCGCAGCCGCCCGTGAGCGGGCGCGCGCGGGTGGCTGCGCGGGCCTGCCGGCCACCCTGCCCACCTTCGACCTGGGAGGGCTTCGCCATGCCTGAGCCGGTCAACAATCCACTGCTCGCCCGCTGCATCCGCATGGCGCCATCCCCCGGCCAGGGTGCCGCCGCCTACCGCACCTTCCGGGTGCTCACGGTCGACGGCCTCGAGACCGCCCGCCGCATGCTGCCAAGGTCCACCTGGTTCGCGCACCAGCGCATCCTGCGCCGGGCCGGACTCCTGCCGGACCCGGCCCGCCCGCGCCGCTACTGGGTGGAGGAACTCATGCGCCGTGACGGCCCCAGCCTGCGCTACAAGCTCCACAGCCTGCCGGGAACGCGCCTGCGCGTGCTCTGGCCCTGGCGTGAGGACCTGGACGAGGGGGCCATCGCCACCGTGGAGGCCGTGGTGTTCCAGGGCCGCGCCTGGTGGCTCGATGTCCGCTATCAGGACACTGGCCGCCGGGAACGCCTGGACTTCGTGACCTTCGTCCGCGACACCGAACCCTTGCGGGCCAGTAGCCACGGGGTCCGGGATGACGCAAAACCCGAAGATTGCACCGGCAATTCCGCCACAAGATGCTGAGGAATCGCCCATGCTTTCAATGCGTTATCCCCGTAGTCCACAGCCCGCAGCCCGCGCCGCCCTGCCCTT
>RFJX01000100.1 GCA_003694425.1 Gammaproteobacteria bacterium | reverse complement strand
GCGCCGGGTAATCCCCAGGCGCCGTTGTTGAAAAGGCCGTAAAGGCGCCCGCCGGTCAGTGCCAGTGCCTCCTCGAAGCCGGTCCGGACACTGTCGGGGTCGTCGAGGTCCAGTCGCACACTGTCGAATCCATCGGCCCGCAGCCGGTCGACATCGGCGCCACAGCCCTTCAGCACCCGCTCCACCTCGTCATTGTCCAGCAGGGCGAGCAGGAGGTGCTCCACGGTCATGAATTCATGCCGCTTGAGCCGGGCCTGGCGAAAGGCCTCGTTGAGGGAATGTTCGAGTTCCTGGCTGAGCATTCAGGCCTTCTCCATCGTGCACATCAGTGGGTGTTCGTTCTGCCTCGCGTAGCTGTTGACCTGCGACACCTTGGTCTCGGCGATCTCGTGGGCGTAGACCCCGCAGATCGCCCTGCCCCGGGTATGGACCTCGAGCATGATCCGGGTGGCGGTCGCCCTGTCCTTGGAGAAGAACGCCTCCAGAACGTGAACCACGAAGTCCATCGGCGTGTAATCGTCATTCAGCAGGACAACCTTGTACATGGGCGGCTTCTTGAGCCTGGACCGGTCTTCCTTGAGGGCCAGTCCGTCCTGGTCCTGCCAACGTGTCAATTGCGCCATCTGTATTCGACTGCAGTTTCCGCTCTGTTGTTCAATCCGGTCTGGCACGCGGGCCTGTTTCCCGGCGTGTCAGTCAAATTATAAGACCCAAGGTGCCATATTCCAGGTCCGGAGTCACGATCGCCTTGCCCCATGCTGCGCTGCAGCGTAAGATGGCCGGTGTCGTGGCCTTGATCCTTGCGGACAAGGACACCTGCATCATAAAATGAGCAGTTCTGCAGCCAGCGCATGGGGGGACCTCAAAAGGGTCTGCCGGTGGGCGGCCTGGACGTGAAACCGGACTGACCTCCGGGGGTACATCAGGCTGGTTCAGGGCCGTGTCCTGACCGTCAGGCCTGCTGGGTGCGTGATTGCCAGTTTTATTGCCTTGTCGGGCATCCCCTGCCGGGAGGTCCGCTGACACGCTGTTTAGGAGAACTTTGATGGCTGACAACGTTTCGAGAGAAGATCAGATCAAGCAGATCGAACAGGACTGGGCGAGCAATCCGCGCTGGAAGAACGTCAAGCGCACCTACAGCGCCGAGGACGTGGTCCGGCTGCGCGGGTCGGTGCAGGTGGAACACACCCTCGCCCGCCGCGGGGCCGAGAAGCTGTGGCAGCTGGTCAACGAGGAGGACTATGTGAACTGCCTCGGGGCCCTCACCGGTGGCCAGGCGGTCCAGCAGGCCAAGGCCGGCATCAAGGCCATCTACCTGTCCGGCTGGCAGACCGCCGCCGACAACAACACGGCCGAGACCATGTACCCCGACCAGTCGCTCTATCCGGTCGATTCGGTGCCGCACGTCATCCGCCGCATCAACAATGCCTTCAAGCGCGCCGACGAGATCCAGTGGGCCCGTGGCGTCGGGCCGGAGGATGAGGGCTACATCGACTACTTCCTGCCCATCGTGGCCGATGCCGAGGCCGGCTTCGGCGGCGTACTCAACGCCTACGAGCTGATGAAGCACATGATCGAGGCGGGCGCCGCCGGGGTGCACTACGAGGACCAGCTGGCCTCGGTGAAGAAGTGCGGACACATGGGCGGCAAGGTGCTGGTCCCGACCCAGGAGGCGGTGCAGAAGCTGGTTGCGGCCCGTCTGGCTTCCGATGTCTGCGGTGTCCCGACCATCGTGCTGGCCCGTACCGACGCCAACGCCGCGGCCCTGCTGACCTCTGACGTCGACGAGTACGATGCCCCCTTCGTCACCGGTGAGCGGACCTCCGAGGGCTTCTACGTCACCCGCGCCGGCCTGGATCAGGCCATCGCCCGCGGCCTGGCCTATGCCCCCTACGCCGACCTCATCTGGTGCGAGACCGCGGTTCCGGACCTGGACGAGGCGAAGCGTTTCGCCGAGGCCATCCGCAAGGAGTATCCGGAGCAGCTGCTGGCCTACAACTGCTCGCCCTCCTTCAACTGGAAGAAGAACCTGGACGACGCCACCATCGCCAAGTTCCAGCGCGAGCTGGGCGCGATGGGCTACAAGTACCAGTTCATCACCCTCGCCGGCATCCACAACATGTGGTACCACATGTTCGACCTGGCCTGGAACTATGTCCGCGAGGACATGACCGCCTACGTCAGGCTGCAGGAGGAGGAGTTCGCCGCCCAGAAGCGTGGCTACACCTTCGTCAGCCACCAGCAGGAGGTGGGCGCGGGCTACTTCGACGACGTCACCACCACCATCCAGGGTGGGCAGTCGTCGGTCACCGCCCTCACCGGTTCGACCGAGGAGGAGCAGTTCAAGAGCGCCTGATCGGCCCTTGTACCGCGCCTGAGACCGGGCCCGTTCCCCGCATGGGGAGCGGGCCCTTTTCTTTGCCTGGATGCGGGTTCAGGAACGGGCCTTTCCGGCCGATATCCTCCAGGACGGTGTTCGAGACGGGGGTATATACCGATGGAAGGAAGGAGAAGCCTGCCCGGGATCCTGCTGTCCCTGATGCTGCTGGGCGGATGTGAGCAACCGGACCTGACCGGCCTCAACCTGGTCGCCTACGTCGATACCGGGCCGCTGGGGCGCAACGCCCTGCTCATCGAGCAGTGCATCGAGGAGGTTCCCCATTATCTGCTGCTCTCCACCGTCCGTACCGGCAAGCCGGGCTCGCGCGGCGCGCTGGCGGTACGGTACCGGCCGGATGGCTCCGTTCCCGCCTGCCGCCAGGGGCAGAAGCCTCCGGAGAAGCCGTTCGTGGTCCGGATGGGGAAGCGGCTGCCGCCGAACCTGGAACTGGGGGATGTCTGCCTGTTCGGGGTACGCTATCACTATCTGCGCAGCAACGCCCTCTCCGGTCTGGCCGCGGCCCTCGACCCGCAGGGTGGTGTCCAGTCCTGCAGCAACTGAAGGGGTGTCAGCCGAGCAGCAGCCGGCGCATGATCTCCAGATAGATCTCTGCCAGCCGCTCCAGGTCCTCCAGCCGCACGCACTCGTCCACCTTGTGGATGGTCGCGTTGAGCGGCCCCAGCTCCAGTACCTGGGCCCCGGTCGGGGCGATGAAGCGGCCGTCGGAGGTGCCGCCGCCGGTGCTGAGGGTGGTATCGATCCCGGTGACCTGCCGGATCGCCTCGCGGGTCACCTCCAGCAGGCGGCCGCCCGGGGTGAGGAAGGGCTCTCCGGAATGGGTCCATTCGATCTGGTAGTCGAGGGCCTCACCATCCAGCAACTCATGGACGGCGGTGCGCAGCTCGTCGGCGGTCACCTCGGTGCTGTAGCGGAAATTGAACACCACCTCGACGCTGCCGGGGATGACGTTGCTGGCGCCGGTCCCGGCATGGATGTTCGAGATCTGGAAGGTGGTGGGGGGGAAGTCACGGTTGCCCTCGTCCCAGGTGCGGGCCACCAGCAGGGCAAGCG
>RFJX01000099.1 GCA_003694425.1 Gammaproteobacteria bacterium | reverse complement strand
CTGTCGTCCGCCGTGTTGCTGCCGGTCAGGTTTTCCACGGAGGTGAAGGTGAACCCGTTCACGGTGCCGCTGTCCCCGCCGCTGATGACGAAGGCGTTGCCGGCCGTTGACCCGACGATGGTGTCGCTGCCGGTTCCACCGTTGAAGGTGACCCCACCTGCCGCGGTGATGGTCGAGCTGCCCAGATCGAGCTGGTTGCCGGCATTCTGCTGGCCAAAGTTGACGGTAAAGGTACTGCCGGCATTGCTGCCGGTGACCGTCGCATTGTTCATGGTCACGTCGGTGCCGGCGTTGACCGTGAAGGCGGTCGCGGCATTCCACACGATGCTGGTTCCGGTATTGAAGGTGACGGTCTGGGCAAGGCCGTTGTCGGAGCCGCTGGTGCCTCCGGGGGTGATCGGTGCGCCGGCTGCGGAGGTGTCCAGGATCACGTTGCCGGTCGCCAGGGCGGCGGCGATCACCGCGTCCTCGTAGGTATCGGTGGAATTGCCGCAGCCGGCGCCGTTGCAGACCGTGATGCTGCCCGGGTCCAGCAGCAGGGTGCCGGGACTGCCGGCCGGCGCCCGCCGGTCGGCGCTGCCGTCGAACCGCAGGTGCCGCTTGCCGGAGACCTCGACGAAGCCGCCGTCACCGCCCCGGGGTCCGCCGCGGGCGCTGATCGCGCCGGAGAAGTCGGTGGTGTCGTCGGCCCAGACCACCACCTTGCCGCCGTCGCCCCGATCCGTGGCATCGGCCCGGACCACGGCACCGGCCTCCACCCGGGTCCGGACCGCGTTTCCGATCTCCGGACTGGCGCCACGGGTATCGCCGCCGATCAGGACCTCACCACCACCTGCCGGACCCGAGGCGTCGATCCGGCTGCCTGCGGCCAGCGTGACCTGCTGTCCCAGGACCCGGACGCTGCCGCCGGACTCCCCCGGTCCGCCCGTCGCCGTGAGGCTCCCGGTGTTGAGGACCGAGGCGCCCGGACCCAGGCCGACCAGCCGCACCTTGCCTCCGCTCCTGTCGATGCGCGCGGCCCGGATCACGCCGCTGTTGTTGATGGTGTGGGTGAAGACCTCCTGCGCCGCATGGCCCGAGAGCAGGACCTGGCCGCCGTCGGCCGTGATCTCGCCACTGTTGCTGACCGCCGCATCCAGCGACCGGGCGTTGTCCATCACCGACCGGTCCACCGCGAAGCGCAGCAGGCCGTCGCCGTCGAAATCCAGGGTGAGCCGATCCCCCGCCAGCAGATTGACCTTGCCGGCGTTGGCGATGATCACCCCCTCGTTGCGTACCGCCTTGCCGAGCAGACTGACCGAGCCGCCGGTAGCGGCCTGGAGCAGGCCCTGGTTGACCACGATGCCATCCGTCCCCTCCAGCCCCTCGAGTCTCATGTGGCCGGCCATGAACTCGGCCACGTCGGCCTGCAGGGCGCCGGCCACCAGCGACCCCACCTGCACCCGCGCCCCCGCACCGAAGACGATGCCGTTGGGGTTCATCAGCAGCACCCGGCCGTTGGCCTGGATGCGGCCCAGGATCTGACTCGGGTTCTGGTCGAAGATGCGGTTCAGGGCGCTGGCGGTGCTGCCGGGCTGGTTGAAGCGCACCAGTTCCTGCGGTGCGACGTTGAACCTCTGCCAGTCGATGGCGAGGTTGTGGGAGCGCTGGTCGATGACGGTGGTACCGGCATCCGGGCGGCTGATCTGCCCCTGTCCGGCCACCACCACGCCGCCCTCGGGGCCTGCGCCGGCGGTCCCGGCGTGGAGTGCCAGGAGGAATCCGGCGGCGAATGCCCGCGGGGCTTTCCACCCGGAGCGGGTGGCATTCGGCATCCGATGGCGGTACGGCGTGCTCATGCCCTAGAAACTGTAGTTGAAATCGAGCCAGTACTGGGGATGCCGGCCATTGGTGGGGTCCGGCTTGCCCAGCGGGTAGGCGATGTTCAGACGGGTGTTGAACACCCCGGGATTGTTGAAGGAAAGACCGAAGCCCCAGCCCTTGTAGACCTGATTGGCGATGTCGGTGCCGGCGATCCGGTTGTTGTTGTAGCCAGCGGCCTGATCGAAGAAGGTCGAGAACTGCAGCATCTCGCCCCAGGTATGGTTGCCGAAGGCCGGCTTGTCGGCGAAACCGGGGGCGTTGATGATGTACTCCAGCGAGACGAAATAGCCCTTGTCGTAGACCGCAGCACTCGGCGGGTAGGCGCGCACGTTGTTGGGCCCGCCGATGGCGTACTGTTCCATCCCGACCAGCATCCCCGGCGTCCACTGGAACTCGGAACGGAACAGCAGGGAGTGCTGCTTCAGTTTCTCGCTCAGGGGGGTCATGCTCTGGAGCCGGGAGAAGGCGAAGAAGAGCTTGTCGAACAGGCCGGTGGCGAACTCGCCGTTACCCCCCTGGCGGCTGGGCGGCACGGTCGCGCTGCTGGCCGAGCCCCCTCCGCCCATGGAGCCGAACAGGTCGTCGAAGCCGTGGCTGTACTGGAGGAAGGCGGAATTGAGCCCGGCGAAGCGTGAATCGACCGAGTCGTACTGCAGGTTCAGGTCCATCACGAACAGGGAGTCCTTGAAGATCATGTTGCCCCGGGACAGGGTCATCTGGGTCTTGCGGTTGAAGGCCAGTTCCCCGCTCAGGTTCCGCTCGCGGCTGCGGATGAAATCGCGGACCAGGGAGACGCGGGCCTTTTCCTCCTCCACCGAGAGGCCCTGATCGGCCAGTTCCTTGCCCAGGTCATAGCGGTTCAGGTTGTAGTCGCCGTGGAAGGTCAGACCCGGCAGCAGCTTGCGCTCGTACTCGAGCATCTCGAAGAAGCTGTTGGAGGGTACGGCGGTGCGCTGCAGCAGCACCCGCAGGTAATCCGCTCCCCCGGTAGGGTTGTTCCACTTCGCGTCGATCCGGTAACGGCGCGACCCGGTGGTGCGCTGGCCGTGATTGTCCACCCGCAGGGTGACGTCGTAGGGCTTCTCCTCCTGCACCTTGAGCAGGATGTCGGCGGTCCCGACCTCGATCCCCGGCTGCAGTACCCCGAACTGACGCAATCCGGGATAGTCGGAGAGCAGCAGCAGGGCCCGCTCGATCCCCTCCTTGGTCACCGGCTGGCCCACCAGCCCCTCGAATGGCCGGCGCAGGAGCTGCTCGTCGTAGCGCTCGTTGCCCTCCACCTGCACCCGCCCCAGCCGGCCCTCCAGGACCGAGAGGGTGACCACGCCCTCCTCCACGGTCTGCACCGGAACATAGGCCTGGGCCAGGATGAGGCCATGGCTGCGGTAATAGCGGGTGATGGCGTCGGCCACCTCCTGCAGGCGCCCCACGGTGAATCCCTCCGGACGCTGCTGCCGCAGGGACTCCGCCAGCCTTTCGACCTCGGCGCGGCTGATGCCGTATTCGGGGAGGTCCCGCACCCCCTCGAGCCGGAAGGCAGTGACCCTGACCTTCTCGCCCTCGTCGATATCCAGCGGGCGCTCCGCCATCTCGGGAACCTCGAAGGCGGGCTGCTCCAGCGCCCTGGCCGCGCGTTCGACATCCGCGCCACGCCGCTGCAGTTCCCGTTCCGGCTGGTAGGCGGTGGTCCCTGGAGGGGGGGCGGCGATGCCGGCCAAGGGGCTCAGCAACAGCCACGCCAGAAGTGACCATCTGGTGACGGCCCCCGCGGTGTCGGGCGGTAGGGGTGGGCGCAGGACGTGGCGTGACCGTATCATGCCCTGGCCTTCCACCGGCGTGCGCGGGCATGCCTGCCCTGAGGCGGGGAGGAGGCCTGGCCGTGGCCGGCAGTCGTTCTGGCGAGGGATCTCATCTCTTGTTGTTACCCTGCCTCTCCCGGGTGGGCAGTCACTGAGACAATATAATATATATACACCATCGAACTGGCAACAGAGAAACGATTTCAATACTGTTGCGCAACTGCCTGCTTTCATTGAGCATTGAACCGGAACCGCATGTGTCATGCAAAGTGCCGTACCAGGCCCTCGGGGAAGCGGGACAGACCGGGCTCGTGCACCGGGACGGTACCCGGCGAAGCTGACAACCCGGAGGCGGAAATTCCGGCAACTTGCCAGCATCTCATAAAGTTTTTGTTATGCTTCCCGATAAGTTGATGATTCCCTGATTCCTGACTGGGCAAGGATCCGTGTCGCCGAAGACCACCAATATCGCCATCCTGTTCGCCGACATCGTCGGCAGCACCCGGCTCTACGAGACCCTCGGAGACTCCACCGCCCGCAAGATGGTGGCGACCTGCCTGGGCATCATCTCGGACATCGTCGAGCGCTATCATGGCACCGTGGTCAAGACCATCGGCGACGAGGTCATGGCCACCTTCCCCACCGCCGAGGATGCGGTGACCGCCGCCTGCGAGATGAACGAGGAGCTGGCCGAGGATTTCACCGCCGGCACCGGCGGAGCCCAGGTCCGGCTGGCCATCCGGGTCGGCCTGCACTACGGGCCCGCGATCCTCGAACACGGCGACGTATTCGGTGACGCGGTCAACGTCGCCGCCCGCATGGCCTCCATGGCCAAGGCCAGCCAGATCCTGACCACCCAGCAGACCGTCGAACATCTGCCACCGATCCTCCGGGCCAGCACCCGCTTCGTCGACCGCGCGCCGGTGAAGGGAAAAAAGGGGACCATCGACATCCACGAGGTCATCTGGCAGCAGGAGGACGTGACCCGCATGGCCACGGGGATCATCAGCGTCAGGGAACCCAGGGCCTCACTGCTGCTGCGCTATGGCGACCAGGAGCGCCGCATCGACGAGGAGACCACCGCCATGGTGCTGGGCCGCAGCGTCACCTGCGACCTGACCGTCAACGAAAAGATGGCCTCGCGCCAGCACGTGCGCCTGGAGTGGCGCCGCGGCAAGTTCTATCTCATCGACCAGAGCACCAACGGCACCTACTTCCGTGACAGCGAGGGCAATGTCTCCTTCGTCCGCCGGGAAGAGATGGGCCTGGACCGCAGTGGCGAGATCAGCCTCGGGCGGCCCTTCCGCGAGAACCCCACCGAAGTGATCACCCTCACCCTGGAAGAACACACACTCTAGATCCATGGCCCGCCCCCGCTTCGACTGGAGATCCGCCTCCCTGAGCCATGTCGGGAAGGTGCGCAGGATCAACGAGGATTCCTTTCTCGAGGCGCCGGATCGCGGACTCTGGGCCGTGGCGGACGGCATGGGAGGGCACAGCCGCGGGGACCTCGCCAGCCAGCTGGTCATCAACAACCTGGAACAGATACCCGCCAGCGACGACCTGGCCACCCTCGTGGACGAAGTGGAGGACCAGATCCTGGCGGCCAACCACCGGCTGCTCAAACTCACCGCGGAGAGCGGCGGAACCGTGGGTACCACGGTGGTCTGTCTGTTGCTCAAGGGCATTCACGGCATCTGCCTGTGGGCCGGGGACAGCCGCCTCTACCGCCTCCGGGAGGGTGAACTGGAACAGCTCTCGTACGACCACTCCCAGATCAATCTGCTGCTGGAGCAGGGCATCATCACCGAGGAGGAGGCGGTGGACCACCCAGCGGCCAATCTCGTCACCCGCGCGGTCGGAGCGGACAGTGATCTCTATCTGGACATCGAGATGTGGGAACTGGCCGATGGAGACCGCTACCTGCTCTGTTCCGACGGCCTGGACAAGCACGTCACCGATGCCGAAATCGCCGGGCTCCTTTCCCGTGGTGAGCCCGGTGAAGTGGCCGGCGCCCTGATCGATCTCACCCTGGAGCGGGGCGCCACCGACAACGTGACCGTGATCGTGGTCGAGGTATTCGAGCGGTGAGGAACGGGCATGGCTGATTTCAAGGCCGCTCTGAGGGCCCTGTCCAGGGGCGAAATCGACTATGACAAGGTCCTGAGGAATCTGACCCGGGTACTGCGCAAGAGGCCAGGAACCGCGGAGCGGCTGCTGGAGCAGCTGCAGGAGGCCTATCGCGAGGGGCTGGTGGAGGCCAGGACCTACGTCCGCCTGAAGGACGAGATCGACCTCCTCTCCGGCAGGGATACCGGTCTCGCTTCCGCCGATGCCACCGAGTTCGCCCCTGCTCCGGACGAAACCGGCCCGGCTGAAGAGGAGCGCGAGCGGATTGCCGAGGATGCCAGGAAGATGGCGGCCTCCGCGGAGGCTGCGGGGGAGCCGTCCATCGACCTGGAGCTGAGCTCTCCCACCGGCACCTCCTGGCCCACAGGCCCCTCCACCGCGGCACCCACGGAGGGAACGGGCGCTCCCGGCCCGCGGACCATCGGCCCCGGGACCATCCTCAAGGAGCGCTTCCGCCTCGATGAAGTGCTCGGTGTCGGCGGCATGGGTACGGTCTACAAGGCGGTGGATCTGCTCAAGGTGGAGGCCCGGGACAAGAATCCCTATGTCGCCCTCAAGGTCCTGAACGAGGATTTCAGGAAACACCCCGACTCCTTCATCGCCCTGCAGCGTGAGGCCAGCCGCCAGCAGAAGCTGGCCCATCCCAACATCGCCACGGTCTACGACTTCGATCGCACCGGCGACAGGGTGTTCATCACCATGGAGCTGCTCGAAGGCACCCCCCTGAACACCTTCATCAAGAAGGAGGTGAAGCCGCGCAAGGGGCTGCCCTTCGAGGAGGCCTTCCCGATGATCAAGGGGCTGGGTCAGGCCCTGATCTACGCCCACGAGCGGAACATCGTCCATTCCGATTTCAAGCCCGGCAACTGCTTCGTGCTCAAGGACGGCACCATGAAGGTGCTGGATTTCGGCATCGCCCGCGCGGTCAAGAATCCCGCCGCGGGCGATGCCGAGAAGACCCTCTTCGACCCCTCCAAGCTGGGCGCCCTGACCCCCGCCTACGCCAGCGCCGAGATGCTCGAAGGCAAGGACCCGGACCCCCGGGACGACATCTACGCCCTGGCCTGCGTGGCCTATGAGCTGCTCACCGGCCGTCATCCCTTCAACAAGCTGCCGGCCAATGCCGCCCGGGACAACAATCTGGTACCGGCACCCGTCAAGGGGCTGAAACGGAGGCAGATGAAGGCCCTGCTGAAGGGACTGGCATTCGAACGCGAGAAGCGCAGCCAGTCGGTGCAGCAGTTCCTCGACGAGCTCGAGGGCAGGACCCATCTGCTGAGGAACCCGTGGTTCCTGGGCGGGGTCACGCTGCTGGTCATCGCCATCGCCTCGGTGCTCCCGCTCCGCGACTACCTGCACCAGAGGGAGCTGAACGAGCTGATCAGTACCCTCCAGAGCGGCGACGATGCGATCGTCGAAGCACGGCTGCCGGAACTCGACCGACTCTCCCCGATCGATCGCCAGCTGATCCTGGGAGAGGTCCGCCCGGCGATCATCGACTACTTCAGGCACCGGGCGCAGCGCCGCCTCGACGGCACCGAGGCGAAGTACGACTATGCCGGCGCCCTGCGCATCCTGGCCCAGGCCCGCAGGTTCTATCCCGATTCGGCGGCACTGACCGAGACAGCAGACCGGATCGAGGAGAGCCGTACCCAGCTGCTCAGCCGGATGACCGAGAAATTCAATGAGATCCTGGAACAGGGACGCCTCCTGCCGGACGAGCAGGAGGAGGACCTGAGCGACGTCCTGGCGGTGATCGCCGAGGCCGATCCCGGCAATGCCCTGCTCAAGGACCCCCGGATACCCGGTGCCTTCGCCAGTGCCATCAGCAAGGCGCGCAGGAGTGGCGATTTCGACCTGGCGCAGCGGCTGCTGGAGACCGGTCTGGCGCTGGCCCCGGGAGATGTCAACCTGACCAATGAACGGGACCGCATCCAGGCCGATATCGAAGAAGCCAGACGCCGCTCCCGGATCGCGGAACTGGCCGACACCATTCTCCGTCACGGGGAGCCCGACTCGCTGGAGGCGTTGCAGGCCCAGCGCGGGCCGCTGCTGCGGCTCGCCTCGCTCGATCCGGGACACCCCCTGCTCCAGGGGCTGCGCGAGCGGCTGGCTCCGAAGGTCGCACGTGAACTGCAGGAGCGCATCGATCGACAGGACTGGGACGGGGCGGGCCTGCTGGTCGACACCCATGGCGAACTGCTGCGGGTACTGGGGCTGCAACCGCTGGTGCGGCAGGTCGATGCCGGCCGCCAGGGATTCCTCGCCGGCCTGGACCGCATTGGCGCGCAACTCACCACGGCCCTCGCCACGGAAGGGAGCGCCGCGGCGCTGCCGCTGCTGGCCAGCCTGGAGCGGCAGGCCCCGCGCAATCCCCGTACCCTCACCGCGCGCGCACAGGTGGTCCGCGCCCTGCTCGGCGAGGCGCGCCGCCTGCGCGCCGACGGGGAGTTCGCCGCGGCCCGCTCCGCGCTGGAGCAGGCCGCCGCCCTCACTCCGGGACCGGGGCTCTCAGAACGCCTGGAACAGGAACGTGCCCTGCTGGCACGGGCCGAAGCCGCGGCATCGGACCCGTCCCTGCTGGAGCGCCTGCGTGCCGAGGCGGAGGAGCAACTCGCTACTCTGGAATCACGGGCGCGGGAGCAGATTGCCCGGATCCAGGGCGACCCCGCCACGGACCCGGCCCCCCTGTTCGAGACCCTGGACCGCATCGAGGCGCTGGCGCCGGATTCGCCGCTGCTGGCGGAGGGCCGCAAGGTGCTCGTCGAGCACTACCGGGATGAGGCCGCCAGGCTGGCCGGTGCCGGGAAATTCGACCAGGGAGTCGGGCTGCTGCGCACCGCCCTGGCCGAGCTTCCGCGGGCCGCTGAACTGGGCGATCAGATGAACGACCTGCTGGCCAGGCGGGCGGCGGCCGTGGCCGAGGCCCAGGCCAGACGGATCGCCCAGAGCAAGGACCGCATCGACAACCTGCTGGCCAGGGCGACCCTCGACCAAGACTGGGAACAGAAGCTGCATGACGAGCTGACCCTGCTCGAGCCGCTCCTGCCCGAGGACGACCCCTGGCTGGCCGACGCCCGCAGGCGCATCGCCGAGGTCTATCTGGCCAGGGCCGCCGAGCTGAGCGCCAACAACAGCTTCGCCCGGGCCCAGGGCCTGCTGGACAAGGCCGCCCTCTACGTCCGGGACCCGGCCAGGATCGAGGCCGCCCG
>RFJX01000098.1 GCA_003694425.1 Gammaproteobacteria bacterium | reverse complement strand
GGACGGTACTTCGAATCCAGGGTACCGCCGGTGCAGGACCAGGCCACCGCACCGTTGTTGTTGGTGGGGGTGAGCAGGATGGTGTCACCCGCAACGCTGGTCGGCAGGCCGGTGCCGGCGAAGGTGACGGTGATGACGCCGTTGTTGCCGATGGAGACGGAGCGCACCGAATTGCCGGTGATGCTGGCGGCGGTGGGCAGGCCGACCGAGGCGTTGGCGGAGGGGAAGTTGCCGTTGGTGGCGAACCACTCCGAGACGCCGGTCTTGGCGGCCGAGGCCAGGGACAGGCCTTCAGTCACCTTGGCGCGGACGGTGTAGTCCTGATAGGCCGGGATGGCCACCGCGGCCAGGATGCCGATGATGGCGACCACGATCATCAGTTCGATAAGGGTGAAACCCTGCTGGACCTTGTTCATTTCATGTACTCCTCTTGGTTGTGTCCTCAAGATGCCGTATCCCTGGCCCGCTACGCACACGCTCCGGGCGGGCCTCCGGGATCATCGGGCGAATATCCGGAAACTTTAGCCCTTCCCGGAAATTCCGCCACCTTTCCCTCGCGGGCAGGTGACCAGCCTGTTGCAGGGGCCGTGCCAGCTTGCGCGGACGAGACACAACCATTTGTTTTTGTTATGTATTTGTCTGTCGGACCACTCCCATGGCGGGACCCCGGAGAGGGGGGAGACGACCAGCCTTGTCAGGATCTGACAAAATCCGTCACCTCAGCTCCTCTCCTCCAGGCCCAGCTTCTGGATCCGGTAGCGCAGGGAGCGCAGGGAGAGTCCCAGCCTGCGCGCGGCGGCGGTCCGGTTCCACCGGGTCTCCTCCAGCGCCTGCAGGATCCTGCGCCGTTCGACGTCCTGGATATAGTCGTCCAGGTCCCCCCGGGTTCCGGAGCCGGGCCCTTCATCCTCCTCCTCCGGCAGCCCGAGGTCCTCCTGCCGGATCACCCCTCCCTCGCACAGGGCCAGGGCCCGCTCGAGGATGTTCTCCAGTTCCCGCACGTTGCCCGGGAAGGAATAGGATTCCAGCAGCGAGAGCGCCGCGGGCTCGATCCGTGGCCGGCTCGCCTCCTCCGGACAGAGCCGCTCGAGGATGTGACCGGCGAGCAGGGGGATGTCACCGGGGCGCTCCCGCAGGGGCGGGATGCGCAGCTCGATCACGTTGATGCGGTAGTAGAGGTCCTGACGGAACTGCCCGGCCTCGACCAGGGCGCCGAGGTCCTTGTGGGTGGCGGAGAGGATCCGCACGTCCACCGGCTCCTCGCGCTGTGCCCCCACCGGGCGGACCGCCTTCTCCTGGATCGCCCGCAGCAGCTTGACCTGCATCGGCAGCGGCAGCTCGGCCACCTCGTCCAGGAACAGCGTCCCTCCATGAGCGGCCTGGAACAGCCCGGCCTTGTCGGCGGTGGCACCGGTGAAGCTGCCCTTCACGTGGCCGAAGAACTCGCTCTCCATCAGTTCGGCCGGGATCGCCCCGCAATTTACCGGGACGAAGGGGCCCTCCGCACGCGGCCCCATCTCGTGGATCAGCCGGGCGGCGAGTTCCTTGCCGGTACCCGACTCGCCGCTCAGATAGACCGGCGCCTGACTGCGCGCCAGCTTGGCGATCTTGCGGCGCAGTTCCTCGATCGGCGCGGACCCGCCGATGAGGGTGGTACTGGTGCTTCGCTCCTCGCCGCGCAGCCTGAGCGCCGTGGAGACCAGCGTGCGCAGGGTCTCCAGCTCCACCGGCTTGCTGAGAAAGTCGAAGGCCCCGAGCTTGAGCGCGCTGATGGCACTCTCCATGTTGCCGTGGGCGGTAATCACCGCGACCGGCAGGCGGGGACAATGCCGCTGGATATGGCCGACCAGCTCCAGGCCGTCACCATCCGGCAGACGCATGTCGGTAAGGCAGAGGTCGAACTCCTCCTGCGCCAGCAGCCGGTGGGCCTCGGCCAGGTCGCTGGCGGTCGCGCAGTCCAGTCCCATCCTCGAAAGGGTGATGGAGAGCAGTTCGCGGATGTCGGGTTCGTCGTCTACGATCAGTACGCGGTCAATGCCCATTTCGGTTCCCTGAACAGTGCGTCTCGAGCCTCTCGCCGGGCCTTCCCGTCAGTATAGCCCGGCGCTCCGGAGGGCAATACAGCCCTCATCCCTCAGGGTCTGCCCCACTGCTCCCGCTCGGGATGGCTGAACAGGATACGGAAACGGCAACCCCGTGGCCCATGCTCCTCCAGGACGAGCTGGGCCTGATTGCACTCGCACAGCTCCCTGGCCAGATAGAGGCCGAGGCCGGACCCCCCGTGGTCCCGGCTGAAGAAGGGTTCGAACAGGTGCTCCCGCACCTCGTCGCTCATCCCCTCCCCGCTGTCGATGACATCGAGGAAGGGCCGCTGCGCCCCCTCGATCATTCCGGTGCGATAGCGGATCAGCGGTCGCTCCCGGGAATGGCGCAGGGCATTCTCGCTCAGGTTCCACAGCACCTGATGCAGCTGGCCGGGGTCCATCCTCGCCATCACGTCGCTCCCCTCGACGACCAGGTCCCCCTCCGCGAGGGAATGGCGTTCACGGAACTCCTGGCAGAAGCCCTGCAGCCACTGTCCCAGGCGCAACATCTCCGGCACCGACGGCTGGCGCCGGGATACCTGGAGGACGTTGTTGACGATGCCGTTCACCCGCCGGGCGTGCTCCAGGATGATCTCCACCAGCCGCCGGTCCCCGGGTGGGAGTTCCTGCGATTCCCCCAGCAGCTGCCCGGCATGGCTGATGGCCCCCAGGGGATTACGCACTTCATGGGCGATGCTGGCGGCCAGCCGACCCAGCGAGGCCAGCTTCAGCTGCTGCGCCCGCTGGCGCATGGCGGCGGCGTCCTCCAGGAAGATCAGGGTCTCCTGCCCGCCTTCCGTCTGCAGTGAGGTGAAGGAGGCCCACACCTCCAGACCGCCCGCCGGGGTCACCAGGCGGGTGGTCCCTTCTCCCTCGGCGCGCCAGCGGGCGAGCTCCCGGGCCAGCTCGGGCACCACCTCCTCCAGTGGCCTGCCGGTCGCATCCGGCTCGAGCCCCAGCAGGTGCATGGCCGAGAGGTTGGCCATGCGGATCCGCCCGTCGGGGTCCAGTACCAGGACCCCGGACTGCATGCGCTGGATGATGTGGGTGTGCAGCGCCGACAGGTTGCGCAGATCGGAGCTGCGCCGGGCCGCCAGCGCCTCGCTCTCGCGGATGCGCCTGGCCATGCTGTGGCCGAGGAAGGCGGTGATGAAGAAGGCCGCGCCAAGGAGCCCGGCGCGGGTGTAGTTGCTGACCGGGAAGAAGTCGTAGAGCCAGAACCAGGACTCCTCGATCAGGACCGCGAGCGCCGCCAGGGCGGCATAGAAGAAGGCCTGCCGTTCCCGGCTGAGCATCCCCGCGGCGGCGATACTGATCACCATCAGGAGGCCGAAACCGCTCGCCAGCCCTCCGGAGGCGTACATCAGCAGGGTGATGCAGAGGACGTCACCGCCGATCACCACGAAGGTGCTCAGGTCGTAGCGCAGCCAGCGGTACTCCAGCATCAGCTGGCTGCCGACCGCCAGCAGGAAGAACAGGGCGGCGGCAAAGGTGAAGGTCCGCGGGTCATAGCTGCCCAGCGGCGGCGGCAGGACGCCGCTGACCGCCAGCAGCAGGAACAGGGCCGCGACGATGATGCGATAGAGGTTGAAGTAGCGCAGCGCCCGCCAGGCCGTTTCGCGCAGGGCGGGCGGAGCCGCCTCAGTCACCATCCCCCTCCCCGGCGAGCCGCCGATGCTCCTGCGAACAGTAGACGTGTCCATCCTCGCTGACCGCCTCCTCGGCCGGTACGAAGGTGCCGCAGTGCTCGCAGCGGAGCATCTTCCCTGCCTTGCGCGGCACACCGCCCCGGCCAGGCGGCAGCAGGTGCCGTCGCACCAGCCGCACGACCAGCCAGAGAACGATGAAGATGACGAGGATGCGGATCAGTGCCATTGCTCTCCTTCCGGCCAGGGTGATGCGGTATGCTTGCGGGCCCGGGTTAAAGAAGCGTCTGCGCGGGCCGATAACGCACTCGGGCCTCGCCTTTGGCGATTGCGGGGCCCGGACCGGAACCTCCCGCCATCAGAGGTTAGGATATAACAAGCCGGGAGATTGTGCCCCGGCACCGGAACTGCACAGCAGCCAGGGTGAGCACGCGATGAATCTGCATGAATACCAGGCCAAGAAACTCTTCGCCGAGTTCGGCATCCCGGTACCCCCCGGGCGGCCGGCCCACTCCATCAGCGAGGCCCTGGCCAACGCCTCCTCGGTCAAGGGACACGGCTGGGTGGTAAAGGCCCAGGTCCACGCCGGCGGCCGCGGCAAGGCCGGGGGCGTGCGTATCGCCAGAGACCTGGAGGAACTCGAGGCCATCGTCCGCGACATGCTCGGCAGGCGGCTGGTCACCCGCCAGTCCGGGCCTGAAGGGAAACCGGTCAACACCGTGCTGATCGAGGCCACCACCGAGATCGAAAGGGAGCTCTATCTGGCGCTCACGGTGGACCGGGCCAGCCGCCGGGTCGCCATCATGGCCTCGACCGAAGGAGGCATGGACATCGAGGAGGTCGCCGCCAGCAACCCCGAAAGGATCCATACGGTCACCATCGACCCCCTGCTCGGCCTGCAGGGCTACCAGTGCCGTCGCCTGGCCAAGGCGCTCGAGCTCCGGGACGGGCTGGACGGGGAACTCACCCGCATCCTCCGGGCGCTCTACCGCCTGTTCATGGAGCGGGACCTCAGCCTGGTCGAGATCAACCCGCTGGTGGTCAACGGAGAAGGGCATCTCCAGGCCCTGGATGCCAAGATCAACATCGACGACAACGCCCTCTATCGCCAGGACGACCTGGCCGAGTGGCACGACCCGACCCAGGAGGACCCCAGGGAGGCCGTCGCCAAGCGCTTCGACCTCAACTACGTGGCGCTCGACGGCGACATCGGCTGCATGGTCAACGGGGCCGGCCTGGCGATGGCGACCATGGACATCATCAAGCTGCACGGGGGGCGGCCCGCCAATTTCCTCGACGTCGGTGGTGGCGCCACCGCAGATCGGGTGGCGGAGGCGTTCAAGATCATCGTCGACACCCCGGAGCTGAAGGCGATCCTGGTCAACATCTTCGGCGGCATCGTCCGCTGCGACCTCATCGCCGACGGGGTGGTGAGCGCCATCCGGGAGGTGGGCGTACCGGTACCGGTGGTGGTCCGGCTGGAGGGTACCAACGTGGAACAGGGACTGAAGATCATCGAACAGAGCGGGCTGGACATCATCGCGGCGGAGGACCTCAACGACGCCGCGGTCAAGGTGGTCGCTGCCGCCAGGGGAGAGCAGCCATGAGCATCCTCGTCGACAGCGGAACCAGGGTGCTGGTACAGGGATTCACCGGACGGCAGGGGACCTTCCACGCCCGGCAGGCGATCGAATACGGGACCCGGATCGTGGGCGGGATCACCCCCGGCCGGGGTGGCCAGACCCATCTGGACCTGCCGGTCTTCGACACGGTGCACGAGGGGGTCGAGGCGACCGGGGCCGATGCCAGCGTCATCTTCGTGCCGCCGCCCTTCGCCGCCGAATCGATAGCCGAGGCGGCCGACGCCGGCATCCGGGTGATCGTCTGCATCACCGAGGGGATCCCGGTACTGGACATGCTCAGGATCCGCACCGTCCTGGATCGCAAGCCGGGCATCCGGCTCATCGGTCCCAACTGCCCCGGGGTCATCACGCCGGGACAGTGCAAGATTGGCATCATGCCGGGCAACATCCACCAGAGCGGCTGCGTCGGCATCGTCTCCCGCTCCGGCACCCTCACCTACGAGGCGGTCCACCAGACCACCCGTCTGGGACTCGGCCAGAGCACCTGTGTCGGCATCGGCGGGGACCCCATCAATGGCACCAGCTTCATCGACTGCCTGAAACTGTTCGAGGGGGACCCGGACACCCGGGGCATCATCCTGGTCGGCGAGATCGGCGGCAGTGCCGAGGAGGAGGCTGCCGAATACATCAGGGACTTCGTCACCAAGCCGGTGGTCGCCTACATCGCCGGGGTCACCGCTCCGCCCGGCAAGCGCATGGGCCACGCCGGCGCCATCATCGCCGGCGGCAAGGGCACCGCCGAGGACAAGTACGCGGCCCTCGAGGCGGCCGGCGTCACCACCGTCCGCTCTCCCGCCCACCTGGGCAAGGCCATGGCCGAGGCGCTGGGCTGACGAATCGCACCACGGAGGCACGGAGATCACGGAGATTTCTCCCAGGAGCCTGTCGGATTGATTCAACCCTCCTCCGGCACTGGGATGTGCCGCCAAAACCGGTCATCCAGACGACCGGATTCATGAACCCATCGGAAGCCGCTTTTTCCAGGAGAATTGCCGCTTCGCCCTTGGTGACAGACGTGCAACCATGAGTAACTTCGCCCTCCGGAAAGGTGTGACGGGCAGCAATACATTCATGACTCCGTGACCTCCGTGGCTCCGTGGTGCAGAAAATCACAAGAACAGTAATAGCCCTGTTCTTCCGGCTGACGGTATGATCGCCGGGTGAGCGATTCGACCCTTGGCATTGCGCTGGCCCAGTTCAACCCGAAGGTGGGTGACATCCCGGGCAACACCCGGCGCATCATCGAACTGATCCGGCGCAGCCGGGACGAGCTGGGCTGTGACCTGGTGATGTTCCCGGAACTGGCCATCTGCGGTTATCCCCCCGAGGACCTGCTGCTTCGCAACGACTTCATCCGCGCCTGCGAATCCGCCCTGACGCAGGTGAGGCAGGCGGCGCACGGCATCGCCGTGCTGATCGGCCATCCCCACCGTCAGGAGGGCCTGCTCTACAACGCCTGTTCCCTCATGGTGGAGGGTGACGTCACGATCACCTATCACAAGCGGCATCTGCCCAACTACCGGGTCTTCGACGAGAAACGCTACTTCCACCCTGGTCAGACCCCTTGCGTCACCCGCATCGCCGGCCAGCGGGTGGCCCTGAGCATCTGCGAGGACATCTGGCAGAACGACGTCATCGACGAGGCGGCGGCCGCAGGCGCCACCCTGGTGCTGAACATCAATGCCTCTCCCTACCACATGGGCAAGTCCCGGGAGCGCGAAGAGCTGTTGCTTCGTCACTGGAGGCGCTGTGGCGTGGCCATCGCCTATCTGAACCAGGTCGGGGGCCAGGACGAGCTGGTGTTCGACGGCGCCAGCATCGTGGTCGGGCGTGACGGGGGCTTGCTGCGGCCCGCCCCGCAATTCCGGGAGAGCCTGATCCGGGTCGGGTACGAACTCACCGGCGGCCGCTTCCTCGGTCCCCCGGACCAGGAGCCTCTGGACCCCGAGGAGGAGGTCTGGCAGGCCCTGTGCCTGGGCGTACGCGACTACGCCGGCAAGAACGGATTCAGCGACGTCGTGCTGGGTCTGTCGGGTGGCATCGACTCGGCCCTGACCCTGACCATCGCGGTGGATGCGCTCGGACCGGAACGGGCCACGGCGGTGCTCATGCCCTCCCGCCACACCGCGCAGATGAGCATCGACGACGCCCTGGCCCAGTGCCGGACCCTGGGGGTGGCCCATCAGCTCATCCCCATCGAACCGATGTACACCGCCTTCCTCGAGGCCCTGGCAACCCCCTTCGACGCGCTCCCGCCCGATGCCACCGAGGAGAACATCCAGGCCCGTGTCCGCGGGACCCTGTTGATGGCCTTCTCCAACAAGTTCGGCAGCCTGCTGCTCTCCACCGGCAACAAGAGCGAGATGTCGGTGGGCTATTCGACCCTGTACGGCGACATGGCCGGCGGCTTTGCCCCGCTCAAGGACGTGAGCAAGCTCTGGGTCTACCGTCTGGCCCGCTGGCGCAACGGGGGCGATCCGGTGATCCCGGAACGGGTCCTGACCCGTCCCCCTTCGGCCGAGCTGCGGCCCGATCAGAAGGACCAGGACACCCTACCCCCCTATGAGGTCCTGGACCCCATCCTGCGGCTCTACATCGAGGAGGACGCCCCGCCGGAGGCCATCGTGGCGGCCGGATTCGACGCCCGGACGGTGGCCAGGGTGGTGCGGATGGTGGACCGGAGCGAATACAAGCGCCGCCAGGCGGCGCCCGGGGTCCGGATCACGGAGCGGGCCTTCGGGCGCGACCGGCGCTATCCCATCACCAACGGCTTCGACCCCGTCCGGGGGCTCGCGGGCAACGGGTCTACTTGACCCGGATCGACTCCAGTTCGGCCAGGGCCCGGCTGTCCGGGTAGTTGAGCCTGAGCACCCGGACGGTGTCGGCGTACAGGTCGTCCATCCCGAGGATCTTGTAGGCCTTGGCCATCAGGGCCAGGGCGTCTGGGGTGGCGGGGGCGCGCGGGAATTTCTCCACCACGTAGCGGCCGCGGTTGAGTGCCGCCACATAGGCCTTGCGCCGGAGGTAGAACTCGCCCACCTCCACCTCGTGCTCGGCGAGCAGGTTGCGCAGATAGACCATCCGCTTCTGGGCGTCCTCTACATACTTGCTGTCCGGGAACTTGCGGGTCAGGTCGGAGAAGTCCTGGAAGGCCAGGTAGGCGGAACCCATGTCACGCTGGCTGACATCGGTGGGAAGGTACTTCTGGGTCAGTCCCTTGCCCTCCATGAAGTGGGCCAGTCCCTTGAGGTAGTAGGCGTAATCGACGGCGGGATGGCGCGGGTGCATCTTGATGAAGCGGTCGCAGGCCGCCACCGCCGCCGCCATGTCGCCGGACTTGTAGTAGGCATAGGCCAGATCGAGCTGGGACTGCTGGGCATAGACCCCGAAGGGATAACGGATCTGCAGCTTCTCGTAGTACTTCGCGGCCTCGTCGTAGTAGCCGGCGTCCAGGGAGCTCTTGGCCTCGTTGTAGAGCCGCTCGGCGCTCCAGCTCTCGGTCGGGTCCTCCTCCTCCTTGTCCTGGAAGTAGGAACAGCCGCCCAGCAGGGTCAGGGCCAGCAGCAACGGAATGATTCGTGACGGCATGAAGGGCATGTGTGATTCGTGGAAAGGCAAGGGTAAGGAAGGCGGGACGCCACTTCCGGCAGGGCCTCAGGTGTCGCCGGCCGCCCCCCTGATGGCCGAGAGGACCTTCTCCAGGGCCGCCTGCCGGAGCTTGAGCTGGTCACGGAAGGTCGAAGTGTCGGTGTCGGCGATCTCGTACCTGAGGTCCGAGAGATAGGATTCCAGTACCTCGGCAAGCAGGTCGCGCTCTTCTTCACTCAGGTCGATGTGGATCATCTCCGCTCCCCCTCGGGCTGTTGGTGGCTGGTGGACCGGCGAACCGTTCCATCCCGCCAGATGTCAGACAAACGCCGCAGCGGCTTTCCCGACCCGACGGTCAGGCCGGTAACATTAGAGCCCGTGACATGGAGGCCGTCAACCTGCGCGCGTTCCACCCGCCAAGCTGCGATAATCGGTCGATGCACGAGTTAACGGAACATACCCTCCAGGCCACCGTCCCGCCGGAACTGGCGGGCAGGCGATTGGACCAGGCCCTGGCGGCCCTGTTCCCGCAATACTCCCGCAGCCGGCTCAAGGAATGGATCCTGGCCGGACAGGTGAGGGTGAACGACGCACCGATGCGGCCCCGCGACCGTCTGGCCGGGGGAGAAGCGATCGAGCTGCAGGCGACGGAGATGCCGGAGTCGGAACACGGGCCGGAGGCGATCGACCTTGCCATCCTCTACGAGGACGAGCAGCTGATCATCGTCGACAAGCCCGCCGGCCTGGTGGTCCATCCCGGCGCAGGCAATCCCTCCGGCACCCTGCTCAATGCCCTGCTCCACCACGCCCCGGAACTCGGGACCCTGCCACGCTGCGGCATCGTCCATCGCCTGGACAAGGAGACCAGCGGCCTGCTGGTGGTGGCGAGGAGCCTGGAGGCACACACCGCGCTGGTGCGCCAGCTCCAGGCCCGTACCATGCACCGGGAGTACCGCGCCGTGGTCAACGGCCTCCTGGTGGCGGGCGGCACGGTCGATGCCCCGGTGGGGAGGCATCCGGTACAGCGGACGAAGATGGCGGTCGTCGAACGGGGTCGCAGGGCGGTCACCCACTACCGGGTGGCCGATCGCTACCGCCGCCACACCCTGCTGCGGCTGATGCTGGAGAGACCGGCCGCACCCACCAGATCCGGGTCCACATGGCCCATCTGCGCCATCCGCTGGTCGGGGACCCGGTCTACGGCGCCCGCCCCCTGCTCCCTCCCCGGCCCGATCCGGAACTGGCGGCCCTGCTGCAGGGCTTTCCCCGCCAGGCCCTCCACGCCTGCGCCCTGGAGCTGGCGCACCCGGCGAGCGGCGAGACGATGCGCTGGGAATCCCGCCTGCCGGAGGACCTGGCCCGACTGATCCGGCTGCTCGAGCGCGACCGTGAGCGGGAACCCTCCGCCTGAGCTGCTGATCCCCGACTGGCCGCTGCCTCCGGGTGTCCGGGCGCTGCTCACCACCCGGCGCGGTGGCACCGGCCGCGGGCCCCTCGCCGGTTTCAGTCTCGGAGAGGGCTGCGGCGATGCCCCCGGGGCCGTGCGCCGCAACCGCAGGCTCCTGCGGAAGGCGGCCGGACTGCCCGCGGAGCCGCTGTGGCTCCGCCAGGTCCACGGCCGGCAGATCATCCGGGCCGGGGACTACCGGCCGGGGGTCGAGGCGGACGGTTGCCTGGCGGATCGGCCCGGTACCGTCTGCGTGGTCCTCACCGCCGACTGCCTGCCCCTGCTGCTGTGCGACGAGGCGGGGAGGGAGGTGGCGGCGGTACACGCCGGCTGGAGGGGACTGGCCAGCGGCATCGTTCCGGCCGCCGTCCGGGCCTTCCGGGCGCCGCCCGGGCGCCTGCTGGCATGGCTGGGCCCTGCCATCTGTCAGCGGCACTACGAGGTGGAGGAGTCGCTGGGGCAGCACTTCGGCTCCCTGCTC
>RFJX01000097.1 GCA_003694425.1 Gammaproteobacteria bacterium | reverse complement strand
GCCCTGCTGGCGATCCCGCTCTCGCTGGGGTGGGCCGCCCTGGGGCTGTGGCTGGGCAGGCGTTTCGAGGAGGGAAACCATGAGCTGGAAAGACACTGATCCGACCCGCCGGCGGCTGCTGAAGCTGATCGGTGCACTGCCGCTGGTGGCGCAGGGCGTGCGCGCGGCGACGGCCGGCGGACCGATCCGCAAGCCGATCCCCTCCAGCGGCGAGACCCTCCCCGTGATCGGTCTCGGCACCTCCCGGGTCTTCGACGTGAGCGGCAGCGGGGCCGCACTGGACGGCCTGCTGGAGGTGCTGGCGGCGCTCGCGGCCTTCGACAATGCCATGATCGACACCTCGCCGATGTACGGCGAGGCCGAGCGGGTGGTCGGGGAGCTGTTGCCGAGGCTGAACCGGCCGGTGCGTTTCTTCCTCGCCACCAAGGTCTGGACCCGGGGCCGGGAGGCGGGCATCGCGCAGATGGACCGCTCCTTCCGCCTGCTCGGGGCGAAGGTGATCGACCTGATGCAGATCCACAACCTGCTCGACTGGCGCACCCACATCGGGACCCTGCGCGAGTGGAAGGCGGCCGGGCGGATCCGTTACCTCGGGATCACCCATTACCGCGAGGACGCGCATGACGATCTGATGCGGGTGATGCGGGAACTGCCGGACCTGGACTTCCTGCAGGTGAACTATTCGCTGCTGGAGCCGGCCGCCGAACGCCGCCTGCTGCCGCTGGCCCGAGAGCGGGGCGTGGCGGTGATCGCCAACCGCCCCTTCGGGCGGGGCGCCTGGTTCCGCCGCACGCGGGGCCGCCCCCTGCCGGAATGGGTGCAAGAGGCCGGCATCGGGAGCTGGGCCCAGTTCGCCCTCAAGTGGATCGTCTCCCACCCCGCCATCACCTGCGCCATCCCGGCCACCGCCAAAGCCCGACACATGCTCGACAATCTGCAGGCCGCCCGGGGCAGCCTGCCGGACGAGGCGATGCGCAGGCGGATGCGGGAGCTGGCGCGGACGCTCTGAGCACGCTCGATAGATGTTGCCCCGGGCGACCCTCTCAAGCGGCCTTTTTCAGCGATACCTTCAGAGGGCTGGGACATGCCAGCCTGCGGTTTCCACCAGTCCGGATCAACCTTCGGTGCCACGATGCCTCGCCCGAAGGAGTGCCAGCCCGGCCAGGATCAGCAAGTAACTGCCTGGCTCAGGCACCTGTTGGCCCGGAGTGAACAAGGCGGTGGTATAGGGCTGGAAGATACTGATGGTGTCGTCCATGCCGTTCGCAAAATAAGCCTGCCAGCTTCCGGAGAGATATCTCCCCTGTGCCGCGTTGAAGAAGACGCCTCCGCCGGCATCGGAATAGGGCACGATAAACGTGTTGTCGAGAGCGCTCGAGTTGCGCCTCACGATATTCATGATGCCGGCATCATTCAGCGCCATGTTCACCGCATCACGCGCTGCACTGGCAAGCGCCCCGCTTGTGAAATCGAAGGTCCCGGCAGGGCTGTTGGGACCACGATAGAAAACCGCGGCATTGCGGGCCTCGAAGGCGACATCATAGAAAACGCCCCCAACCTCCAGGTCGAAGATTTCCGTCCCGCCGAGGGAGGGCACATTCACGGTCACCGTAGTGCCCCAGGCTCGCGCGGTCATGGCGACCGCAACGCCCAACGCCAGCATCCTGAACAGCTTGATTATCTGCATCTCGTCTCACCTCGCAGTGTGTCCGTACGATTGTGTTCCTTCTCCTCGGGACAGGTGGATGCGCGGGCGCCGACTGCGCTGGGCCTTCGCAACAGCCTGTTCTTCGGAAATCAGGAAATCCCCTGACGCTGGCCCCGACCCCATCCAGGCTGGATCCAGTGACGGGACCAGGCGCCGATGACACCGGCCAGCAGCAGCGACAGTGTCGTGGGAGTGGGTACGGCCTGCTGCTGGGACCGGTATTCGATGGTCAACGTCAGGGGGTCGTAGGTCGTGTGCTCCAGGGAAGCCAGCCTGAAGGTAGAAGTGCCGTAAACGTCGAAGCGCAACGTGTAGAGATCGCCGGCCAGGGCACCTGCGATGCCGGAGACATCCGTGTAGTTGAAGGAGAAGGTCTGGCTCGACGTTACCCTTGGTACGGTCAGGCTGGCAGCAGTGGTGCCTGCATGATTGTGATCGGAGAGGTCGATGACGCCGTCGCCGGGATAGTCGATCGCATGCATGGTTGAATCCAGGCCGCCGGCAAACAGGAAGAAACTGATGCTGGCGCCGAGGATGGGGGCCGTGTCCGGGATGGAGGAGAGATCGAATTCGAAGATGGCATCTCTCTGGGCGATGCCGGAGGAATAGGTGCTCACCACAGTGTCGGTGGTGTCGATAACCGGCGGCGTAATGCCGTTATTGAAAACATCTCCGTCGGCGGAGGGCGTGAGCGTTATCGTGGTTGCACTGGTGCTCATGTGCATCAGGAAGATCTTGGTTGCAGCCACGGTTCTGAAGATATGTGACAACATCTTTAACCCTCCTCTTGCTGGAGAGTGAATCGTTCTCTTTCCGTCATGCGGTGCTTGCCGTAATGATCAAATAGCAACGCGCATGCCAAACATCGAAAAACAATGGCTTACGAAATATCCAGAGGCTGTCCTGTAAAACCGGTTTTACACACTTGAGGGGTACAGGCCAGGGGGCATGCTCATCTGGAAGGAAATTGTTTCGATGAAAGAGAGAGATACGATTTATATCTGTACCGGTGGATGAGTAAAGGATTCTGACACTGCGCAAAATGCGACATGTGCTACGTATGCTCGCGGTATTCTTCCGGACACCCGGTCATCCCGTCAGCGATGCAGATAACGCCTGACGAAGCGCGCAAGGATCTCCCGGGCATGGGGGGTGTCGGCGTGGCGGATGCGTTCGATCAGCGCGTCCGCCTCCTCCGGCTCGAAGTAGCCGTGGTGGCGGTAGACCCGGATGCGGGTGATGAAGCCCTCTGCGTCACCCTCCGGGTGGAACTGGGTGGCGTAGACGTTCTCACCGACGCGGAACATCTGCACCGGGCAGGCCTCGCCGCGGATCAGCAGGGTGGCCCCGCGGGGGAGCTCGTCGCAGGCCTCCTTGTGGCCGAGGAGGACCTCGATGGTCTCCGGCATCCCGGCGAGCAGCGGATCGGTCCGGCCCGCTTCGGTCAGATGGACCGGGAAGCAGCCGACCGGCTCGCCGTAGCGGCGCGAGATCGGGGCGCCGAGGAAGGCGCCGAGCAGGCCGTTGCCGGAGCAGGCGCCGAGGAAGGGGAAGTCACGCGCCACGACCTGACCGAGCAGGCGGTGGAAGTCCGCCTCGATGCGCTTCTGGATGGACCTCTTCCCGGCTTCCGGGGTACTGATGTCGAACGGGCTGCCCCCTACGATGATGGCGCTGTAGTCGTCCAGGTCCAGGGAATACGGGATCCCGCTGCGCTCGATCCGTAGGCGCACCGTGTCGGCGGGGTCCAGGCGGCCGTATCGCAGGAAGGCCCGGTACTCTTCGTCCGCTGTCTCGTCCTCCGGGCGCAGTTGCAGGATCAGGATGGGTCTGGGCATGGTTTTTGTTGTTTCGGCTCCGGCAGGCGGTGTTGGAATTCGTGGCGGCTACCAACATAAACAGGAACAGGACAGATGCAAAGGGCAGAGAGGGGCCCGTGGAGGTGGATGATGAAGGCGACCGCGGAACTGCAGGTGATCCCGCTCGGCACCGGGGTTTCGGCCCGGCGCTGGGTGGAGCGGGCGGTGGAGCTGCTCCGGGAGCAGGATCTGACCATCGAGACCCACGCCGCCGGGACCGACATCGAAGGTGACCTGGACGTGATCCTGGCGGCGGTGAAGCAGGTGCACGAGGTGCTGCACGCCGAGGGGGCGGTGCGACTGATCAGCGTGGTGAAGCTCGAGACCCGCACCGACAAGGAGCCGACCCTGGCCGGCAAGCGGCTCTGACGTGAAGCACGAGAGGGGGCGAATGGCCACCTCGGGATGTTTCCGGCAGATGATCTATACTTGTGCCACAGAGTGATTTCTGTGGCACAAGATGAATAGCATGTCCGTTGACAATCCTGTTGCCGAGGTCACGGTCGGTGCCCAGGGCCGTGTGGTGATCCCGGCAGAATTGCGCAAGGCGCTCGATCTCAAGCCGGGCGAACGACTCATTGCCCGCAGGGAGGGTGACCGGCTGGTGCTGGAACGCCGGGAGGCGGTTGAACAGCGCCTGTGGGAGATGTTTGCCGCGATTCCGGCCGATGAGAGTCTGGTCGATGAGCTGATTGCCCTGACGGAAGCGGCCGGTGCTGCGATCCTCGCGATCTACCAGACCGAGTTTGATGTGGAGACCAAATCCGACGAGTCG
>RFJX01000096.1 GCA_003694425.1 Gammaproteobacteria bacterium | reverse complement strand
GGCAGGCACAGGCGCAGCAGCCCGCACTCCCCGCAGGTGACCTTGAGTTGCTTGATGTCGACGACCTTGCGCTCTGTGGTCACCGGCGTTCTCCCATACCCCGTGAGACTGCTATCATAGTCCACACGCCTGCCCGCGACCACCATGGAACTTCCGGCCCAGCTCTTCCCCGCGCCACTCCTGTACACCGCCCTCGGGCTCTACGGCCTGGCCCTGCTGCGCGCCCTGTGGCAGGCCCCGTGGTGGCGGCTGCGGGACCCCGTCGCCCAGCACGCCTGGCTGGCGTTGACGGTGGTGGTGCTGCTGCTGTGGCAGATCCGGGCCCAGCTCCCGACCGGGATCGCCATCCATCTGCTCGGGGCCACCCTGCTGACCCTGATGTTCGGCCGCCAGTTCGCCCTCCTCTCGCTGGGCCTCGTGCTGCTGGTGGACTGCGCCCTGGGCAGGGCCGACTGGGCGGCGTTCGGTCTCAACGGGCTGCTGACCGGCCTCCTGCCGGTGGCCCTCTCCTGGCACTTCGGGCGGCTGGTGGCCAACCGCCTGCCGCGCCACTTCTTCGTCTACATCTTCCTCAACGCCTTCCTCGGCGGGGCGCTCGCCATCGCCGCCTGCACCCTGGCCGGGGCCGGGCTGCTGGGCCTGGCCGGCGGTTTCGGTGCCGGCCAGCTGCTGCACCACCATGCCGGCAGCCTGCTGCTGGTATTCCCCGAGGGGTTCATCACCGGAATGCTGATGACCCTGTTCGTGGTCTATGCCCCCGGCTGGGTCACCACCTTCCGCGACGAGTACTACCTGGCGGGCAAATGAGCCAGGCGAGCACCATCTGGAGAGGCCTGCTGCTCCCCTTCGTCGAGGTCTGCCTGCTGCGGCGGGCGCCCTGGCAGATCCCCGCCTCCGGCCTGCTGCTGCGGCTGGCCATGGCCGCCTATCTGGTCACTGGCCTGCTCCTGGCCCTGCCGACGCTCCCGCCCGCCGAGGTCCTGCTCTCCACGGCGCTGGATTTCGTCCTCCTGTTCGGCCTCACCGCCCTCGGGCTGCGGCTCGCCGGCCGGCGGGAGCGCATCCCCCAGACCCTCACCGCCCTGGCCGGGGCCGGGACGGTGATGAACCTGCTGGGCCTGCCGCTCTCGCTGTGGCTCGCGGCGAGCGGGGAGGCCCCCTTCCCCTCCCTGCTGCTCCTGCTCCTGACCCTCTGGAGCATGGCGATCCTGGCCCATGTCCTGCGCCACGCCCTCTCCATCCCCTTTGCCCTCGGCCTGCTGCTGGCCTTCGGCTACTACTGGCTGCTCCTCGGCCTGCTGGCCCTGCTGGTCCCGGGGGCGCTGCAATGAGGCTGCACATCCTCGGCATCTGCGGCACCTTCATGGGCGGGCTGGCGCTGCTGGCCCGGTCCCTCGGCCATGAGGTGCGCGGATCGGACCGCAATGTCTATCCGCCGATGAGCGACCAGCTCCGGGAGCAGGGGATCGAGTTGCTGGAGGGGGACGACCCGGCGCACCTCGAGCCGGCCCCCGATCGGGTCATCATCGGCAACGCCCTCTCGCGGGGCCATCCGCAGGTCGAGGCGGTGCTGGACCGGGGCCTGCCCTACACCTCCGGCCCCCAGTGGCTGGCGGAGGAGGTCCTGGCCGGACGCTGGGTACTGGCGGTCTCCGGGACCCACGGCAAGACCACCACCTCGAGCCTGCTGGCGCATCTGCTGCAGGCGGGGGGACTGGAGCCGGGCTTCCTGATCGGGGGGGTGCCGCTCGACTTCGGGGTCTCGGCCCGCCTCGGTGGCTCCCCCTTCTTCGTGGTCGAGGCCGATGAGTACGACAGCGCCTTCTTCGACAAGCGATCCAAGTTCGTCCATTACCGCCCCCGGACCCTGGTCATCAACAACATCGAATATGATCATGCAGACATCTTCCCCGATCTGGCCTCCATCCAGCGGCAATTTTACCATCTTGTCCGGACCGTGCCCGGCTCCGGCCTGATCCTGCGGCGGCAGCCGGACGCGGCCATCGACCAGACCCTGGCGCTGGGCTGCTGGAGCGAGGTGGCCGGGTTCTCCACCGGGGAGCAGGCGAAGTGGCGGGCCGAGGCACTGGTCCGGGACTGGAGCCGGTTCCGCGTCTTCCACGAGGGCGAGGCGATCGGCGACTGTGAGTGGTCACTCATCGGCCGCTTCAACGCCGAGAACGCCCTGGCCGCCATCGCCGCGGCCCGCCATGCCGGGGTGCCGCCGTCGGTGGCGCTGCCGGCGCTGACCGGATTCCGCGGCGTGCGCCGGCGGCTGGAGCTGCTCGGGGAGCCGGCCGGGGTGCGGGTCTACGACGATTTCGCCCATCACCCCACGGCCATCGCCGCCACCCTCGAGGCGCTGCGCGAACGGGTGGGGGAGGCGCGCATCATCGCGGTCCTGGAGCCGCGCTCGAACACCATGCGGGCCGGCGTCCACCGCGAGACCCTGGCCGGCGCCCTGGCCCTGGCCGACCGGGTCCTGCTGTACCGGCCGCAAGGGCTGGAGTGGGACCTGGAGGCGGCGACCGCGACCCTGCCCGCGCGTAGCGTCCATCGTGATACTGCGGAGATCATCGAGCGGCTGCGCCGCGAATGCCGCCGCGGCGACCACGTGGTGATCCTGAGCAACGGTGGCTTCGAGGGGCTGCACCGGCGGCTGCTGACGGCGCTGGCTCAACTTGCGCCGGGAGCGGCCGATAGCACCAGCACGGACCACGCAGAAGAGAAGG
>RFJX01000095.1 GCA_003694425.1 Gammaproteobacteria bacterium | reverse complement strand
GGGTACGGTGCAGGGACAGCGCGGCCGGCACGAGCAGGCCCGGGAGTGCTTCCGCCGGGCGCTCGAACGCGCCCCGGACGACCCGCTGCTGCTGGCCAACCTCGGCATCGCCTGCGAGGCGCTGGGGGAGACGGAACCGGCCCTCCGTGCCTACGACCGCGCCCTGGAGCACGACCGGTGCTGCCGGCCCGCGCGGCTCAACCGGGCCCGCCTGCGCCTGCGCGCAGGCGATCTCGCCGGTGCCCGCGAGGACTGCGAGGTCCTGCTCGCGGCCAGCCCCGATGATGTCGAGGCCCGCTTCAGCCGCGCCGAGGTGGCCCTGGCGGCCGGCGGGTTCGACTCCGCCATCGACGACTGCCGCCGGGTCCTGGAGCAGGACCCCGCCCACGGCGGCGCGCTGCTGGACCTGGGGGTGGCCATGGCGGCCCTGGGGCGCCTGGAGGGGGCGCAGGCCATCTTCGACCAGTTGCGGGACAACCCGCCCTCCGCCCTCGCCCGGTGGCGCCTGCCGGGTGAGGAGGCACCGCCGGCCCTGGAGAGGCTGGACGCCCGCGCCATCTTCCTCAACCGCTCCTGGCAGCGCCTGATCCGCGCCGACTGGCGGGACCGGGAGCGCCTCACGGCCATGGCGCGCCGGCTCGCCGCGGAGGAACCGACTCCCGCCCTGGCCGAGCCCGCCGTCGCCTTCCCCCTGCTGTCGCTCGATCTGAGACCGGCGGTGCTGCGGGTCTGGCTGCGCCGGGTCTCGGCGGCGCTGGAGGAGCAGGCGCCGTCCCCGGCCGCTTCCCCGCCGGTCTGCCGCTCCCTGCGCGGGCGCATCCGGCTGGGCTATCTCTCCGCCCATTTCGGTCGCCATCCCAACAGCCTCAACATGGGCGCAGTCTACTCCGCGCACGACCGCGGGCGCTTCGAGGTGGTGGGACTGTCGCTGCGTCCCGACGACGGCAGCCGCTGGTACCGATGGATCCGGAACGAATGCGACCAGTTCTTCAATCTGCACGCGCTGGACAGCGAACAGGCGGCACGGCGGATCCGGGAACTGGGCGTCGACCTGCTGGTGGACCTGGACGGCTACACCACCGGGGCACGACCGGAGATCCTGGCCCGGCGCCCGGCGCCGCTGCAGCTCAGTTACCTGGGCTTCCCGGCGGCGATCCCGGCCGCCTTCTACGACTACGACATCTGCTCCCGCGCTGCCGAGCACGGGCCCTGGCAGGGCGATCCCGCCTGCCCGATCTGGCTGCCCCATACCCACTTCCCGTTCGATGAACGCAACCTCCCGGCCCGTCCTTCGACCCGCGCCGCCGAGGGACTGCCTGAAGGGGCGATCGTCTTCTGCTGCTTCTGCAACACCTACAAGATCGAGCCGGAGGTCTTCGGACGGTGGATGCAGATCCTCGCCGGGGTGCCGGACGGCGTGCTCTGGCTGCTGCAGCGCTCGGGGGAGGCCTCCGGCCGGCTGCGGCGGGCGGCGGCGGAGCACGGGATCGATCCGGGGCGCCTTCTCTTCGCCCCCCACACGGAGGTGGACGAGCACCTGGCCCGCTACCCGCTGGCCGACCTGTTCCTGGACACCTTCTGCTACAACGCCCACACCACCGCCCAGGAGGCGCTCTATTCGGGGCTGCCGGTGCTGACCTCCCCGGGCGCCACCCGGGCGGCGCGGATCGGCGCCTCGCTGGTGCGGGCGGCCGGCCTGCCGGAGCTGGTCTGCCGCAGCCACGAGGAGTATCGCGACCGGGCCATCGAACTGGGACGGGACCGGGATGCCCTGCGGGGGCTGAAGGAGAAGCTGCGGCGCAACCGGGAGAGGGCGCCGCTGTTCGACGTGGCAGGCCGCATCCGCGACCTCGAACGGGCCTACGAGACGGCCTGGCGTCGGCACCTGCGCGGGCTGCCGCCTGCGCCCATCGACCTCAGCGCCGGAACAGCATGAACAGCAGGCTCAGCACGAGACTGATGAGGATGCTGGTGGTGACGGGGAAGTAGAAGCGGAAATTGTCCCGCTCGATGACGATGTCACCGGGCAGCCGGCCGAGCGGGAGCTGTCTCAGCCAGGGCCAGGCCAGGCCGATCACCACCAGCAGCAGGCCGATCAGGATCAGGGTGCGGGACATCGCTTCCCTTCAGCGGAACTCCTGCACCCCGCTGTCGGTGCCGACCAGCAGTACGTCGGCCGGGCGCAGGGCGAAGATGCCGTTGCAGACGATACCGGGGATGTCGTTGAGCCGGCGTTCCCACTCGACGGGGTTGTCGATCTCCAGATAGCTCACGTCGAGGATGGGGTTGCCGTTGTCGGTGGTGAAGCCCATCCTCAGCTCGGGTTGCCCCCCGAGCTCGACGATGCGCCGGGCGACGAAGCTGCGCGCCATCTCGATCACCTCCAGCGGCAGCGGGAAGGCGCCCAGGCGCTCGACCCGCTTGGAGTCGTCGATGATGCAGACAAACTTCCGGCTGGCTGCGGCCACCACCTTCTCCCGGGCCAGCGCGCCGCCGCCCCCCTTGATCAGGTGCAGGTGGCGGGTGGCCTCGTCGGCCCCGTCGATGCAGACCGGCAGGTCGCCGGCGCTGTTCAGGTCGATCACCTCGATGCCGTGCGCCTTGAGCCGGCGCTCGGTCTCGGAGGAGGTGGCCACGGCGCCGCGGATCCGCCCCTTGATCCCGGCCAGCGCCTCGATGAAGAAATTGACCGTGGAGCCGGTCCCCACGCCGATCACCGCGTCGGCCACCACGTGCTTCAGGGCCGCCTCGGCCACCATCCGCTTCTTGTCGTCCTGGTTCATCGACCCGATCACTCCCCTGCTGTTGTTGGTCCCGGGTGGTCCGGCCGCCGGGGCACCCTCCCTGGACCCGCCGTGAATACATCCCTGCGGGCTCGATCGCAACATCCCTGTTGCTCACGGTCCCGGGAGAGTGCCCCGGCGACCTTCCATCCTGCCGGCGGATCTCTCACCCATCATCGCCAGTGGCGATGATGGTATCTTACCCGCATGCTGCAGCAGTACGTCAAAGAGATCCTCACCTCCCGGGTCTATGAGGTGGCCCGGGAGACCCCGCTGGACTATTGCCCGGAACTCACGCGCCGGCTGGACAACCGCGTCTGGCTCAAGCGCGAGGACCTGCAGCCGGTCTTCTCCTACAAGATCCGCGGCGCCTACAACCTCATCTCCCACCTCGACCAGGAGCAGCGGTCCAGGGGGGTGATCGCCGCCTCGGCCGGCAACCACGCCCAGGGGGTGGCCCTCTCCGCCCGCAAGCTCGGGATCCGGGCGGTGATCGTGATGCCCAAGACCACCCCGGAGATCAAGGTCAACGCGGTCCGCCGCCTCGGCGGGGAGGTGGTGCTGCATGGCAACAACTATGACGACGCCAGCGAGCGGGCCCACCAGCTGGAGCAGGAACAGGGGCTGACCTACATCCCACCCTACGACCATCCGCTGGTGATTGCCGGTCAGGGCACGGTGGCGATGGAGCTGCTGCGCCAGCATCCCGAGGTGCCGGACGCGATCTTCGTTCCGGTCGGCGGGGGTGGCCTCATCGCCGGGATCGCCTCCTACGTCAAGTACCTGCGCCCGGAGGTGAAGGTCATCGGGGTGGAGGCCTCCGACGCCCCCAGCATGTACGAAGCGCTGAAGGCGGGTGAGCGGGTCTGCCTGGAGCAGGTAGGGATCTTCGCCGACGGCGCGGCGGTGCGGCAGGTGGGCGAGATCCCCTTCGAGATCGCCCGCCACTTCGTCGACGAGGTGCTGGTGGTGGAGGCGGACGAGATCTGCGCCGCGGTCAAGGACACCTTCGAGGACCTGCGGGTGATCCCGGAGCCGGCCGGCGCCCTCGGACTGGCGGGGCTGAAGCAGTACGTGGCCCGCGAGGGGCTGCGCGACCAGCGGCTGGTGGCGATCCTCAGCGGCGCCAACATCAACTTCGACCGCCTGCGCAACATCGCCGAGCTGGCCGACCTGGGTGAACAGCGCGAGGCCCTGCTGGGGGTGACCATCCCGGAGCGCCCCGGCGCCTTCCGCACCTTCTGCCACGCCCTGGGGCCGCGCCAGCTCACCGAGTTCAACTACCGCTATGCCGACGACCAGGAGGCGGCGATCTTCGTCGGCGTCCGCCTGACCCACGGGCTCGATGAGAAGGCGCATATCATCGACCAGCTGCGCGGGAAGGGCTATCCGGTGGAGGACCTCTCCGCCGATGCGGTGGCGGCCGAACACGTCCGCTACATGGTGGGCGGCCACGCCCCCGGGGTGCGCAACGAACGGGTCTTCCGCTTCGAGTTTCCGGAACGGCCCGGCGCCCTGCTGCACTTCCTCACCGAGCTGGGCGACCGCTGGAACATCAGCCTGTTCCACTATCGCAACCATGGCGCCGCCTACGGCCGGGTACTGGTCGGGATCCAGGTCCCGGAGGCCGACGACGAGGAATTCGGTCGCTTCCTCAGGGCGCTGGACTTCCCCCACCGGGAAGAGACCGGCAACCCCGCCTATCGCCTCTTCCTCGGTTAGCCCGTCATGGTCAGGCGCAGGATGCTGCTGGAGGGGGCGCGCACACTGGCCGAAAGCGGCCTCTCCCACGGCCGGACCGGCAACCTGAGCCTGCGGATCGAGGGCGGGATGCTGATCACACCCAGCGGCGTGCCCTATCACCTGTTGCGCGAGGCGGACCTGGTGGAGCTGTCGCTCGACGGCACCCCGGCCGACCCCCTGGCCCGGCCCTCCAGCGAGTGGGCCATGCACGCCGCCATCTACCGCCACCACCCCGAGGCGAAGGCGGTGGTCCACTGCCACTCCGACCACGCCACCGCCCTGGCCTGCCTGCGCCGCGGCATCCCCCCCTTCCACTACATGGTGCTGCAGGCCGGCGGGCCGGACATCCGCTGCTCGGACTATGCCACCTTCGGCACCGGGGCCCTGTCCGAAGCCGCGCTGCGGGCGCTGGAGGGGCGGCGGGCCTGCCTGCTGGCCAACCACGGGCAGGTGACCTACGGGGCCACCCTGGCGCTGGCCCTGGAGCTGGCGGAGACGGTGGAGCACCTGGCCCGGCAGTACCTGCTGGCACTGCAGGGCGGGGAGCCGGTGCTGCTCGACGAGCAGGAGATGGCACAGGCCAGGGAGCGGTTCGGGAGTTACAACAGATAGTTATCAGTTATCAGTTATCAGTTATCAGTTATCAGTTATCAGTTATCAGTTATCAGTTATCAGTTATCAGTTGTCG
>RFJX01000009.1 GCA_003694425.1 Gammaproteobacteria bacterium | reverse complement strand
TGGCCGGGCGGACCGGTCACGGCCCACGGTGGTCTTTCCGTTATCCGCTCACTTGCGGTTCCAGAACCCCTCGAGGTGTTTCTCGAGGCGCTCCTTCAGGTCATGGAACAGCTTGCCCTGGCCGCTCTTGCCACCGGAGGTCTTCTCCTTGATCTCCTCCAGCAGTTCGTGCAGGGGCTTGTAGTCCTCCCTGGTGCCATACCCCAGGGCCTCGGCCAGGTCGAGCTGGCTGCCGGCATCGGTCAGCAGCTTCTCGAGCTTCTGGTTCTCCTCCTTGCTGCGGTCCTTCTTGTCGGCCAGCTTGGCAGCCTCATCCAGCATCGCCTCGGCGCGCAGCACCGGCAGCGGAGAGATGTGGTCTACCACGACCAGGGAGGAGAGGGCTACCTCCAGTGCCGCCTTGGCCTCCTTTATCTTCCCCTGGTCGATGAGCGGTACCACCTCCTTGATCGCATCCGGATAGGTAGCCAGAGGAATGTTGATAACCCGCACGATCACCTCGCTGGCCAGATCCTTGAGCAGGAGACGGGCCTCCTGGATGCGGTCGTCCTCGATCAGGTCCTTGACCTCCTTCACCGCCTTGCGGACCGCATCGACATCGGCTATCAGATCGAGGGTGATGACCTTGACGTCCACCGGTGCCAGCGCCAGTTCCGGATTCAGGGCGATGACCGTCTCCAGCTTGCCGATTGCGAGGCTGAGGGCGTCCAGCGCCTTGTCGTTTTCGCCCGCCTCCAGATGACGCAGTGCCTCCCGGGTCTTCTGTACCGCGGTGACGGCCTCTTCTATAACCTCCTTGCGCTTCTCGCTCGCCTTGTCCCTGGTTTGCTGCTCGGCCGAAATATTCCCCTGCTTCTCCTGGGGGGCGGGGGCGGCCTGGCTGGCAGGGAGGGCCAGGGCCGACGTGAGCAATACACCCAGCGCAAAAGCCTTGCATGTCTTCATGGTCAGTCTCCTCATTGAAATCCGAAGCGAGTTTCTCCCCGTCAGGGAGATATGGTGAGAAGGATAATGAGGACGCGAAAAAGGGATTCAACAGATGGCCGGGGGAATTATTGGCTCCCGCGTGCTGCATGGCTGCCGTAGAATGGTTTCATGAGCAGTACTGCCCTGAAACGTCATGCCACAGCCCTCCTTTCCGGTGCCCGCTACGGTGTGCTGGGTACCCGGTCGGCCGAGGAGGAGGGGTTTCCCTACGGATCCGTGGCGCCCTTCTGTCTGGACGAGGCGGGCTGCCCCGTGATCCTCATAAGCGAGCTGGCCCAGCACAGCCGCAACATCGCGGCCGATCCGCGGGTCTCGCTCACCGTGCTGGAGGACTGGGCGGCGGAGAAGGTGCAGGAGGTATCCCGCCTGTGTCTGCTTGGCAGGGCCGATCGGGAGGTGACGCAAGGAGGGCGGGGGCGTTATCTCGAGCGCTTTCCCGAGGCCGGGGAATTCCTGCAGCTCGATTTCGTCTTCCACCGCATCGTCCCGCACCGGGTCCACTTCATCGAAGGTTTCGGCCGGGTGCGCTGGCTGGAGCCGGAAGATCTGCGGTCCTGAGAGCGGGGAGCGGGATGGACAAGTTCGACCGCATCTTCACCCTGCACCAGTACCTGCGCAGCCGCCGCACGCCCGCCTCGCTGGAGGAGATCCGGCATCACCTGGAGTGCTCGCCGGCCACCGCCAAGCGCACCATCAGCGCCCTGCGCGACTATCTCGGTGCGCCGCTCGTCTACGACCGCGAGCGCCACGGCTACTGCTACGA
>RFJX01000094.1 GCA_003694425.1 Gammaproteobacteria bacterium | reverse complement strand
TTCAGCAGCATCTCTATGGATTCTTCCGGTACGCCCAGGATCGCGAGAGCACTCGAGCCTAGCCGCAGGCTGGATTCGACCACTTCGGGATAGGCTTCAACCACACCGAGTGCCAGGAGCTCCCCACAGGTCTTGAGGTCACGGGCGCGTGCGATGATCGGGACATGTGGATATTGCCTTCGCAGCAGGGTTGCTGCCTTGAGCACCGCATCGTGGTCGTCCAGGGTCAGAACGATCAGCGAGGCGCGTTCCACATACGCGGCGGCAAGGAGGTTGAGATCGGACAGGTCTCCGTACATGACAGGCTTGCCTTCGGAACGGGCCTTGCCCACCAGTTCCGGGTTGCGTTCTATAGCGATGTAGGGAATGCCGTTGCTCTCCAGCAATGTGCCGATTGTGTGGCCGACCCGGCCGTAGCCACCGATCAGTACGGTGGGCGTGTCTGTTGCGGCGATCCCGAGGATCTCCCCGTCGCCGGGTGCCGCCGCGGGCTCGAGCCGGTCGGCCAGGTGGTTGCCGATGCGGATCATCAGCGGTGTGAACAGCATGCTGAGCGAAATCACGCCTATGGCGGTCACGAATATCGGGTCATCGATGATCCCCAGTGCCAGGGCCGAGCCGAAGAGCACAAACCCGAATTCACCTGCCTGAGCCAGGTTGAAGGCGATGCGCGTCGCATCGGCGCGATGGTAGCCGAACAGCAGCGCCAGGGGCATGAGGACAAGCACTTTGATCGTGATCAGGGCGATGGTATGACCGACGAATGACAGCGGCTGAGCGCCCAGGGCATCCAGATCGATGGACATGCCGACCGCGACGAAAAAGAGGCTCATCAGGAGACCCTTGTAGGGGTCTATCAGCGCCTTCACCTGCAGGTTGTATTGGGATCCCGAGAGCAGCATGCCCATGACGAAGGCACCCAGCCCCATCGAAATGCCGACCTGATGCATGGCCCAGGCGGGGAAGAACACGGAAAGCAGGACTACCAGCAGTTGTCCTTCCCGGTTGTTCTGTCGTGCCAGCCATTCGAGCGCGAAGGGGACCACGCGCGCACCAAAAAGCCACACGGCGAAGAACATGCCGGTGACGATCAGGAGCTGCTCCCAGAGAGGGCTCTGACCAACGACGGGCGCCTTGGAAGATAGCAGCGGCAATACGGCCAGGAGTGGAACCACGGCCAGATCCTGCATCAGCAGGATGGCGAAACTTCCGGAGCCATGGCGGCTGGCCAGCTGGCCGCGTTCCTGCAACAACTGCATCACGAAGGCGGTAGAGGAGAGCGCCAGGGTCATGCCGATGAGGAGAGAGATGCCCCAGGGGAGCCCGGCCAGCCCCACACCGGTGGAGATGACCAGTCCCGTCAGCAGGACCTGGAGCGAACCGAGGCCGAACAGTTCACGCCGCATCGACCACAGGCGGGACGGTTGCATCTCCAGGCCGATTACGAACAGCAGCATCACCACGCCCAGCTCGGCAAAGTGCCGCACATCCTCGACCTGCGCGATGACGGCAGGGCCGGGAGAGTGGGGGCCTACGACGATGCCCGCGACCAGCAGTCCCAGGACAGAGCCCAGGCCAAGGTGGCGAAACAGGGCCACTGCCACGGAGGTGACGGCCAGGATCAGCATGGCGGCGATGATGAAATTGTCCAGATGCATGGCGTGGCCTCTGCAGGGTGGTAGAGCAGTCGAACTGGCCGGGCAGCCTGTGTGTGAAGCCCTTCAGAACGGTCCGTAATGTATCGGGTGACAGGACTGTCGGGGGATCCGGCAGCGAAAGACCGTTCGCCATCTCTCCCGGCTGCCCGGAGGGCCGTGGTGTCGGGCGATGCTCCGGTGCAGGGCGCCCGACACGTCCGTCAGTATGCACAGATGCGGTAAATCGATATGCGCCTCTCCCTGCCGCGACTCGTGCCTTTGTCCGGCGGGCTCCCCAGGCGCGAATGAAGGGAGACAGATGTCACATCTGTCTCCCTGTGCAAGGTTGGCGTTGCTGTCTGCCGGGATGCTCCGGCATACCCCCGGATCAGGCGACGGGCACGCCGGTCCGGTTCACCTGGCTATAATAGATTTTTTGGTTGCTGAGCTTGCCCAGCACCGCGTTGATCTCCGCGATGAGTCTGTCGTTGGCCTTGTGGTCTGCACCGGCCTCGAGCAGCTTCAGCCCTGCCAGGTTGCTCAACTGGGCGCGCAAGGCCTGTTCTATCAGTTCGATATCGCGGATACTCAACCTGAACTCTTCTTTGTACCTGGGCATTTGTACACCTCCCCTGTCAGCGTCGGATGCCGGATAAGTATGGATCAAAAAATCACCCGTGGGGTACCGCCAGGTTTCGGCCTGAAAACCCGGCAGGGAGGTGGCCTCCCTGGGCTTTCCCACCCCCGGCGGCTGGCGGAGCCCGGAGGACTGATGTCCCCGGGATCCCTCCTTCAATCGCTGGCAGGCCAGCCCGTAGCGCGCGGCGCGGTGCCCCGGGACGCAGCCAGATCAGTGAGATACGGCATGGAGCGCCCCGGGAGTGGCGGTCCGTGATCAGCCGCAGGCATGTGGCTTTGCTCCTGGCCTGCACCCTGGGGGGCACGGTGGCGCCGGCCGCCGCCGGCGGCAGGGACGGAGATCACTTCTCGCTGCCGGTCCCGGTCGGGATCACGGGCCTGCCGGCCGGGGCCGGTGGCCAGCCGATCAGCACGGAAGAGCCGTTCGTGAGCCGGGACGGGCGCTATCTCTTCTTCAATTCCGGCCATCTCGAGGGCAACAAGGATCTGCACTACGCCGCGCGCGAGGCCGGACACTGGGTATACCGGGGGGAAATCGGACCGTCGGTCAATACCCCCGGGGGGGTCCAGGGGAATCCGACCATGGATGCAGACGGGAACTTCTACTTCATCGACACGACTGTATCTCACATGGCCCGGGGCGGGAGGTTCCGCCCGGATTCTGGCACCCTCGAAGGCCTGCACGAGCTCGATTTCCTGCCCGATCGCCGCATCCGCCCCTTCAGGCGGCTCCTTGCCGGTAACATGGGGGTGGAAGTCAGCGCGGACGGAAACACGCTCTATTTCTCCCGGGCGACATGGAAGCTCAACCGGATGGCGCCGGTCCGGATCGTCGCCTCGGATATCCTCCTTGCCCGTCGCGGGCACGGGCGCTGGACGTTCGACGAGGCACAGGCCCGTCGTCTTCTGCAGCATGTCAACAGCGATGACCTCGAGTATGCGGCCTGCATCTCGCGCGACGGTCTGGAGCTGTTCTTCACCCGGCTCTATGGCGCGAGCCTCGGGGAGGGGAGGCCGCGATCCGCGATCCTGCGCGCCGTGCGACCCAGTTGCCAGGTCCCCTTCGGCAGGCCGGTCGAGGTCCGCTCGATCGGGCATGACGGCTTCGTCGAGGCACCCACCCTTGGTCCGGATGAGCAGGATCTCTATTTCCACCGGAAGGTCGGCAGGAAGTTCCGTCTGTTCAGGGTGAGCCGCCGACCGCGCTGACCGATCTCACACCTCCCGGCGGCTGCTGCGTGTTCCCCCTGCGGTTGCGGTCCGCACAAGGGCAGGCAGCTGTGGACCTCCGCCTCGTTCAGTCCGGCATCATCGAAGAGCGGCAGAACCAGCACTTGAGGTAGCGGGTCTCGGGGATCGCCGGGTGGACCGGGTGGTCGGGGCCCTGGCTGCCGGGCTCGAGCAGCTGCAGGTCGCGGTTGAGGTACAGGGCGCTGCGACGCAGCAGGTCGGTGAGGTCCTTCTCCTGCAGGTGCCAGGAGCAGGAGGCGGTGACCAGAATGCCCTCGTCCTCGAGCACCTGCAGGGCCATCTGGTTGAGCCGGCGGTAGGCCTCGAGTCCGGACTTGTAGTCCTTGCGCCGCTTGATGAAGGCCGGGGGATCCAGCACTACCAGGTCGAATTTCGCGCCGCCGGCCCTGAGTTCCTTCAGCACGTCGAAGGCGTCGCCCTGCAGGGTCTCGACCTTCGACTCGAGGCCGTTGAGGGCGGCGTTGCGCTGCAGCAGTTCCAGCGCATCCTGCGAGCTGTCGACGCACTGGACCTGGTGGGCGCCGCCGGCGGCGGCCTGAAGGCCCCAGCCGCCCAGGTAGCTGAACAGGTCCAGAACCCTGCGCTCCTTCGCGTAGTCGCGCAGGCGGGTGCGGTTGCGGCGGTGGTCGAAGAACCAGCCGGTCTTCTGGCCGCTGGCCAGCGGCGCCAGGAAGCGCAGCCCGCCTTCCTGCACCTCGACGGTCTCCGGGACCTTGCCGAAGGCGGTGACGACGTGCCGGTCCAGTCCCTCCAGCTCACGCGCGGGGCTGTCGTTGCGCAGCAGGATGGCGCGGGTCAGCAGGACCTCCTCCAGGGCATCGAGCACCATCTGCTGCATGCGGTCCATGCCGGCGGTGTTGAGCTGGACCACGAGGGTCCCGTCGTAGCGGTCCACCACCAGTCCCGGCAGCAGGTCCGATTCCCCGTGGATCAGACGGTAGAAGGGCTCCTCGAACAGCACCTCGCGCAGGCTCAGGGCCTGTTCGATGCGCCGGCGCAGCATCCCGGCATCGAAGTCGTGTGACTCCCCCCGGGTCAGCAGGCGCGCGCAGATCAGAGAGCGTGGATTGACGTAGCCCACGCCGAGGACCTTGCCGTTGTGGGCGAGGATCCGGACCAGCTCACCCGGCTCGAAGCCGTCCAGCGGGGTGCGCGCGGTGTCCACCTCGTTGCTGAATACCCAGAGATGGCCGGCGCGCAGACGGCGCTCTTCGTTGCGTTTGAGGATCAGCGGCGGGTGGTCCATGGTGTGCATTCGGTTCGGGTGGTGTGGGTAGTATAAGGGCTCGGGTCATCAGAGACAGATGGCGGAGATAGTCATCAGTTTTCAGTCATCAGTGATCAGTCGTCAGTTTTCAGCAGGATGGCCCGGGGAACGGCTTGACAGGGGGTAAGCCTTCGATAGGCTTCCACTGACCACTGACCACTGACCACTGACCACTGACCACTGACCACTGACCACTGACCACTGACCACTGAAATGTCCGATCACCCCGTCCTCGACCGCCTGCTCGGCCTGACCCCGGTGGTGGCACTGAGCGACACCCTGCTGAAGGGAGTGGCGCTGTGCCTCCTGCTGGCGACGCTGCTGCTGGCATCGGCCCTGCTGCTGGCGCCGTTCCGGGAGCTGATCCCAGGACAGTTGCGGCTGGTGGCGCGGGTCCTGGTCACCTCCCTGGTTACCACCCTGCTGCTCCTGCTGTTGCAGGCCTTCGCCTGGCCCCTGGCCGAATCGCTCGGCATCTATCTGCCGCTGCTGGCGGTGAGCACTCTGGTACTGGACCCCCTGGAGCGGGAGGAGGCGACCAGTGGTGTCCATCCGCTGTTGCGGCTGTCCTCGTCCGTCGCCCTGCTGGTGCTCCCGCTGGCCGCCCTGCGGGAGCTGCTGGGCAGGGGCACGCTGCTGGATGGCCTGGCCACCCTCGCCCCGGGGCTCTCCGGCTGGACCCTGCATCTGGGGGGCGTCGGCTATCCGCTGCCGCTGCTGGCAACGCCGGCGGGCGGCCTGCTGCTGCTGGCCCTGGCAATGGCGCTCCACGGCCGCCTTCGCGCGGGAAGGACGGGCGGGGAGGGGGTGGAATGAACGCGGCCAGGCGCCGGCAGATCTTCGAACGGCTGCGCGCGGCCAATCCCGCCCCGACCACCGAGCTGCGCTATGAGACCCCGTTCCAGCTCCTGATCGCGGTGATCCTCTCGGCCCAGGCCACCGATGTCAGCGTGAACAAGGCGACCGAACGGCTGTTCGAGGTTGCGCCCACTCCGGAGAAGATGCTCGAGCTCGGGGAGGAGGGGCTGAAACGGTACATCCGCCACATCGGGCTGTACAACGGCAAGGCGGCCAACATCATCAGGACCTGCCGTATTCTGCTGGAGAAACACGGCGGGGAGGTGCCCCGGGACCGCAAGGCCCTGGAGGCCCTGCCGGGGGTCGGCCGCAAGACCGCCAACGTGGTACTAAATACCGCCTTCGGCGAGCCCACCATCGCGGTCGATACCCACATCTTCCGGGTCGCCAACCGGACCCGTCTGGCCCCCGGCAAGACGCCGCGGCAGGTGGAGGAGCGGCTGCTGAAGGTGGTGCCGCCGGAATTCCGCAAGGACGCCCACCACTGGCTGATCCTGCACGGGCGCTATGTCTGCACCGCCCGCAAGCCCCGTTGCGGGGAATGCGTCATTGCCGACCTGTGCGAATGGCCGGAGAAGGAAAGATACATCGGGGAGGCCGCCGGTGCTGCTGTCGGAGCGTGACAGCGCGCGCCGCTTCTTCCTCTCGGTCTGGGACAAGCACCGGGAGGGGAAGCTCCTGGAGCCGCTGGAGGCCATGGTGCTCGACGTGGTGCTCATGCACCCGGAGTACCACCCGCTGCTGGAGGAGGGGGAGGCGGTCCTCGAGCGGGACTGGGAGATCGGGGAGGGTGTGACCAACCCCTTCCTGCACATGGGGCTGCACGTGGCCCTGGCGGAGCAGGTGGGGGCCGACCGTCCCGCCGGAGTCACGCAGATCTACCGCCGCCTGTCCCGGCGGCTGGGCGATCGCCACGAGGCGGAGCACCGGATGATGGGGGTACTGGCCGGGATGCTGTGGGAGGCGCAGCGAAGCGGCCTGCCGCCGGACGAGGGCGACTACCTCGAGGCACTCAGGCGGCTGTGAGACGGCCGTCTCCACGCCGTCAGCGGGGCCGCGGGCGGTAGTTGGGGCGGCGCCCGACCCCGGCCTGGAGCCGCACCCGCCTGCCCTGGCGAAGCACCTCCAGATCGACGGTACTGCCCGGCTCCAGCCGGGAGATGAGGGTGATGGCCTGCGGCCCTTCCCGCAGCGGCTCTCCGCCGATCTCGGTCAGGATGTCTCCCGGCCGCAGCCCGGCGAGGGCGGCGGGCCCGTCCGGCACCACCCCGCTTACCAGCACTCCGCTCGTGCCCGTGCCCGGAGGGAGGTCACGGAGTTCCACCCCGAGCCAGCCGCGCACCACCGCGCCGTAGCGGACGATCTGGTCCAGCACATGGCTGGCGATGGACATCGGAATGGCGAAGCTGATCCCCTGGGAGCCGGCGCCGTTCTGGAAGATGGCGGTATTGATGCCGATGAGTTCACCCCGGGCATTGACCAGGGCGCCGCCGGAATTGCCCGGATTGATGGCGGCGTCGGTCTGGATGAAGTCCTCGTAGGTATTGATGCCGAGCCGGTTGCGTCCGGTGGCGCTGACGATGCCGAAGGTGACCGTCTGCCCCACCCCGAAGGGGTTGCCGATGGCCAGCACCACATCGCCGACCCGGAGCCGTTGTCCCTCGCTGATGGTGAGCCTGGGCAGGGGCTCCAGGTCGATCCGCAGTACCGCAAGGTCGGTGTCGGGGTCCACGCCGACGATGCCGGCCCGGGCGCTGCGTCCGTCCTGGAGGGCCACCAGGATCTCCTCGGCACCCTCGATCAGGTGGGCATTGGTGAGGATGATGCCATCGTCCCGGACGATGACGCCCGAGCCGAGGCTGGTCTGGGGCCGGCGCGGCCGAAGCAGGCGATAGAGGCGGGTTCCCGCCAGCGGGTGGTCGATCTCCCGGGCCCGGCGCGAGGTATAGATGTTGACCACCGCCGGCGCCGCGCGGGCCACCGCATCTGCGTAGGAGGGGGGTGCGGCGTTGCGCTCGCGCTCCAGGTGGAGCAGCCACAGGGTCCCGAGGAGCAGCCCGGCAAGGACTGCCTGGAGCAGGAACCGGAGGTCGATGCCGATGTTATGAAACAGTCTTTTCATCTTCGGCCCGCAGCGAGGGGGCTGCGGTTTGGTGCTATAATGCGCCGCCAGATCGCGGCCGCCACTGATGCCGGCCTGTGCCGCCGGCCCGCGGGGAACAGCAGCAAGAATACACCGCGGCCTGGCAGCGGGGGAAATGCGCAGAATTCTTCAGCTTCCATATTCAGGAGTGACAACCGATGAGTGACGGCGTGGACAGTAACAGGCGTCGCTTCCTCACCGCGACCACCGCCGTGGTCGGAGGGGTGGGAGCCGCCTTCGTCGCGGTCCCCTTCATCAAGTCGATGATGCCCAGCGAACGGGCCAAGGCGGTAGGGGCGCCGGTGGAGGTGGACATCAGCAAGCTGCAGCCGGGCCAGCGTCTGATCGCCCAGTGGCGCGGCAAGCCGGTCTGGGTGGTGCGCCGCTCCGAGGAGACCCTGAAGGCGCTCAAGGAAATGGCGGACGAGCTGCGCGATCCCGCGTCGGAGGTCGAGGAGCAGCAGCCCGAATACGCCCGCAATCCTTACCGGTCGATCAAGCCCGAATATCTGGTGGTGATCGGCATCTGCACCCATCTGGGCTGTTCCCCCAACTACCTGCCGCCCGGCGCGCCCAATGACCTGGGGCCGGACTGGAAGGGCGGGTTCCTGTGCCCGTGTCACGGCTCCAAGTTCGACCTGGCCGGTCGCGTCTTCAAGGGGGTGCCGGCACCGACCAATCTGGTGGTGCCGCCGCACAAGTATCTCTCCGACACCCTGATCCTGGTCGGGGTGGATCAAGGAGCCTCGGCATGAACAAGTGTCAGCAATACATGGACTGCCTGGTGGCGTGGATCGATGCCCGCTTCCCCATGACCAAGATGTGGAAGGAGCACCTTTCCGAGTACTACGCGCCGAAGAACTTCAATCTCTGGTATTTCTTCGGGTCCCTGGCGCTGCTGGTGCTGGTCAACCAGATCCTCACCGGCATCTGGCTCACCATGTTCTACAAGCCGGACGCGACCCTGGCCTTCGCCTCGGTCGAGTACATCATGCGTGACGTGGAGTGGGGCTGGCTGCTGCGCTACATGCACTCGACCGGCGCCTCCGCCTTCTTCATCGTCGTCTACCTGCACATGTTCCGGGGCCTGCTCTACGGCTCCTACAAGGAGCCGCGGGAGCTGCTGTGGCTGACCGGCGTGGTCATCTTCCTCTGCCTCATGGGAGAGGCCTTCTTCGGCTATCTGCTGCCCTGGGGGCAGATGTCCTACTGGGGGGCGCAGGTGATCATCTCCCTGTTCGGCGCCATCCCGGTGGTGGGGGACGAGCTGACCACCTGGCTGCGCGGCGACTACGTGGTCTCGGACGCCACCCTCAACCGGTTCTTCTCCTTCCACGTGATCGCCATGCCGCTGGTACTCTGTGGCCTGGTGCTGGTGCACGTGCTGGCGCTGCACACGGTAGGCTCCAACAACCCTGACGGGGTCGAGATCAAGAAGAACAAGGACGAGAAGGGCCGGCCGCTGGACGGCATCCCCTTCCATCCCTACTACACGGTGAAGGACATCTTCGGCGTGGGCGTGTTCCTGATCTTCTTCTCGCTGGTGGTCTTCTACCTGCCCGAGGGAGGCGGATATTTTCTCGAGGACAACAACTTCATCCCGGCCGATCCCCTGAAGACCCCGCCGCACATCGCTCCGGTCTGGTACTTCACCCCCTACTACTCGATCCTGCGGGCGATCCCGGACAAGCTGCTCGGGGTCATCGCGATGGGGGTCTCGGTGGGGATCTTCGCCCTGCTGCCCTGGCTCGACCGCAGCCCGGTCAAGTCGATCCGCTACAAGGGCATCCTGAGCCGGATCGCGCTGGGCCTGTTCGTGGTGAGCGTCCTCGTGCTGGGCTACCTGGGCACCAAGGCGCCGACCCCGGAGACCACGCTGCTGGCGCGTATCTTCTCGGTAATCTACTTCGCCTTCTTCCTGCTGATGCCGGTCTACACCCGTATGGAGAAGACCCGGCCGGTACCGACACGGGTGACCATGAAATGAAGAGACTGCTTGCCTGCCTGCTTCTCCTGGCTTCGTCCGCGGCCCTCGCCAGCGAGGGACACGGGCTGATGTACCATGCCGAATACGACCTCCACGACAAGGCCTCCCTGCAGCGCGGTGCCCGCCTGTTCGTCAACTACTGCATGGGTTGCCACGGCGCCTCCATGATGCGCTACAGCCACGTGGCCCGTGACCTGGGTATCCCGGAAAAGGTCGCCGTGAAGAACCTCAACTTCACCGGGCAGAAGGTGGGTGACCCGATGATCACGGCGATGAGGCCGGAGGACGGCAAGGCCTGGTTCGGCGCGCCGCCGCCGGACCTCACGGTTGTCGCCCGCGCCCGCGGGGCCGACTGGCTGGCCTCCTACCTGCGCACCTTCTATCTGGACCCGAAGCGGCCCACCGGGGTCAACAACCTGACCTTCCCGGATGTCGCCATGCCGCACGTCCTGTGGGAGCTGCAGGGCTGGCAGCGGGCGGTCTACGCGGAGGACGGCAAGACCATCGAGGGCCTGGAGCTGGCCCGCCCCGGCAAGCTGGACGAGGCGGAATATGCCGCCGCGGTCAACGACCTGGTCGGTTTCCTGGTCTATCTCGGCGAGCCGGTCAGGCTCGAGCGGCTCGCCCTCGGCTGGAAGGTGATCCTCTTCCTGCTCCTGTTCTCCTGGCTCGCCTGGCTCCTGAAGAAGGAATACTGGCGCGACGTGCACTGATGGGAGCGGCAGCCGCAATGGACGACAACGGATTCCTGGCCAACCGCAGGGCGGTGATGTCGCTCTTCTGCGAGCCCGACGAGGTGGTCGGGCACGCCCTGCGCATCGTCCTGGCGGAAAAGGACATCTCGGTCGAGATCGAATTTCTCGAGGAGAGCGAGATGCCCGATGACCTGAAGGCCCTCAATCCCTACGGGACCCTCCCCCTGCTGGTGGACCGGGAGCTGGTGGTCTACGACGGCCAGATCGCCCTGGAATATCTCGACGAGCGCTTCCCGCACCCGCCGATGATGCCGGTCGACCCGGTCCAGCGGGTGGTCAACCGCCAGCTCAGGTTGCGCATCGAGCGCGACCTCTATCCGCTGGTGCGGCAGATCCGGGGTGACGACGAGGTGGCCGCGGCCGCGGCGCGCAAGGCGATGCGGGACAATCTGACCGCGATTGCGCCGGCCTTCGAACAGACCCCCTTCTTCATGTCGGAGGAGTACACCCTGGCCGACGCCGCCCTGGCGCCGGTCCTGTGGCGGCTCAAGGGGCTGGGGGTCAAACTCCCCCCTTCGGCCCGCCCCCTGATCAAGTACGCCATCTCCCTGTTCAAGCGGGAGGCCTTCAGGGCCTCGCTCTCACCGGCCGAAAAGGCCTACGTCCAGTAGTGACGGGGGCAGCGTGACCGACGGTTCCATCGAGATCACGATGTCATCGACCCGCCCCTACCTGCTGCGGGCGCTGTACGAGTGGATAGTGGACAACGGGATGACACCCTACCTGCTGGTGGACGCCGACTGTGCCGGTGTCCAGGTCCCGAGGCAGTACGTCGAGGAGGGAAAAATCGTCCTCAACATCTCGCCGGAGGCGATCCGGGGGCTGGAGCTGGGCAATGAGTCGGTCACTTTCTCCGGCCGTTTCGGCGGCCAGGTGATGGAGGTGCATGTGCCAATGGCGGCGGTCAGGGCCATCTACGCCCGGGAAAACGGCCGCGGCATGGTCTTCGCCGACGAACCGGAGGGGCAGGGGGCGCCGGAGCCGGACGGTACCGGGGGCGGAGGCGGCAGGCCGCAGCTCAAGCTGGTCAAGTAACCGGGGGCATGCCGGAAACCCGTTCCCGGATTTTCCGGCGCCCTGTTCAGTCCAGGTATTCGAACAGCTTCACCACCTTCTGCACCCCGCCGACGTGGCGGGCCGCCTCGGTGGCCTTCTCGCCCTCCTCGCGGGTCACGATCCCCATCAGGTAGACGATCCCCCGTTCGGTGACCACCTTCACCCGGGTCGGATCGAAGTTCTCCCCGACCCCGAACAGCGCGGTCTTCACCTTGGCGGTGATCAGGGAGTCGCTGGAGCGCGAGAGCATGGCGGAGGGGGCGGCGATCGCGATCTCGTCGTATACCCTGCGCACCTTGGGGATGGTGCGGACCAGCTGGATCACCCGGTCGGCCAGCTTGCGGGTGGGGGCCTCTCCGCTCACCAGCACCTGATAGTTGTAGCTGGTCACGTTGATATGGACCTTCTCCCGCAGTTCCGGGTCCTCAAAGATCCGTTTCGCCGCCTTGAGCTCAATCGCCTCATCGTCAATCACGGTACCGGCCGTGCGCCGGTCGTGCGCGACCCCGATGGCGGCGGCGGTGCCGGTGGCCGCCGCGGTCACGCAGCCAGCAAGCTGGGTTGCCGCCAGGGTGGAGAGCAGGATCAGCAGTCCGTGACCCAGGGCCATGAGGGTGCTGCGGTATCCGGCACTAGTCGCCATCGGGTTCCTCCTGTCCCAGCAGAATGGTGTCTATCAGGTCACAGATGCAGTGCAGGGCGAGAATGTGCACCTCCTGGATACGGGCGGTCGAGCGTCCCGGTACCCGGATCTCGAGGTCCTCCTCCGCCAACAGCGTCGCGGCCTCGCCACCGTCGCGGCCGCTGAGCAGCAGCACCTGCATCTCCTTCTCCCGCGCCGCATCGATGGCCCGCAGGATGTTGGGCGAGCCGCCGCTGGTGGTGATCGCCACCAGCAGGTCGCCCGGCTGGCCCAGGGCCCGGACCTGCCGGGAGAAGGTCTCGTCGTAGTGGTAGTCGTTGGCGATCGAGGTGAGGGTCGAGGTATCGGTGGTCAGGGCGATGGCGGGCAGGCCCGGACGTTCCATCTCGAAGCGGTTGAGCAGTTCGGCCGAGAAGTGCTGGGCGTCGGCGGCCGAGCCGCCGTTGCCGCAGATGAGGATGCGGTTCCCGGCCAGCAGGCAGGCGGCGGCCATCTCTCCTGCAGCGGCGATGACGGGAGCGAGGGGATCGATGCAGCTCTCCTTGAGCTGGATGCTGTCGAAGAAGTGCTGGCGGACGCGCTGGAGGTTCTGCATGGGCGCCATTATCAGGATGTTGAAAAAGGCCGTCCAGGCCTTTTTCAACGCCGGAAGCCGAAAACGCGATTTCCGGCTTCCTTATCTGTTCGGTACCTGAGACTTCGAACATGCCGGGAATTCCGTACCCCGGCCACATGGTGTTGAAGAAACCGGGTTTTTCAACGGCATGTCATGCCTCAATCGCGTTGCGGATCCATTCGATGACCGGCGCTTCCGGGCTGCCGCCGACGGCCAGGACATCGATGCGGCAGGGCGGGGGAGAGCGCCAGTGCTGCTGCAGATAGGCCTCGGCGGTACGCAGCAGCCGTCGCTGTTTGGCCCCGTCCACCGAGCGCAGGGCGCCGCCGAAGCGTTCACTGTGGCGGTAGCGGACCTCGACGAAGACCACCGTTTCTCCATCCTGCATGACCAGGTCGATTTCGCCGCCCCGGCCGCGCACATTGCGCTCGCGCGGCTTCAGGCCCCGGCCGGTCAGGTACTCCAGGGC
>RFJX01000093.1 GCA_003694425.1 Gammaproteobacteria bacterium | reverse complement strand
GGTTATAATCGAGCCTGACCCAGCGGGAAAGACATCAATCGTGAGCAGCACCAGTACAGACCCCTCGATCACCGTCAGCGCACCGGCCCGGTTGCACATGGGATTCCTCGACATGAGTGGAGAGCTGGGGCGCGGTTTTGGCAGCTTCGGCCTCACCATCAGCGGAATCGAGACCCGGCTGCGGATTGCTCCCGCCGACGACATCATTGCCACCGGTCCCGGCGCGGAGCGGGCCAGGCGCAGTGCCACAGCGATCCTCGGGCGCATGGGGAGCGAGTGCGGGGTGCGGGTCGAAGTCGAGGCGGCCATCCCCGAACACGCCGGACTCGGTTCGGGTACCCAGCTTTCCCTGGCCCTGGCCAGCGGCATCACCCGGATGCTCGGACACCGGGCGGGGATCGAGGAACTCGCCCTCCTGACCGGACGCGGGGCGCGCTCCGGCATCGGCATCGCCGCCTTCGAACAGGGCGGGTTTCTCATCGACGGTGGGCGGGGGAGCGGGACACAGGTTCCGCCGCTGCTCTGCCGGCAGCCCTTCCCGGAGCAGTGGCGGGTCCTGCTGGTGTTCGACGAGTCCACCTCCGGGCTCAACGGTGAGGCCGAGCGTCAGGCCTTCAGCGAGATCCCGCCGATGCCGGAGACGATGTCGGGGCGGATCTGCCGGAATCTGCTCATGCGGGTCCTACCGGCGCTGATCGAACAGCGCTTCGGGGATTTCTGCCATGGCATCGCCGCCATTCAGGAAGATATCGGCGACTATTTCGCCGCCTACCAGGGTGGTGGCCGCTATACCAGCGCAAGGGTCGCCGAGGTGATGGAGTGGCTGGGCGGTGAGGGGATCGTCGGCTGTGGCCAGACCTCGTGGGGGCCCACCGGCTTCGCCCTGCTCGAGAACGAGCTGGAGGCCGGCCGGCTGCTGCGCGGCGCGCAGGCACAGTGGCCCGACCTGAAATTCGGTGTCTACCGTGGGCGGAACGAGGGTGCCCGCATCAGCGGGGACTGGGCAAGGATGGACCCGGTCGGGGGACGCATCGCCTCGAGGAAGCGCTGAACCTCCCGCCAGGGGCAGCCAGCCGCGCGCGACCTTGCCGCCCCCATCAGGGGCCGCCGCCATTCTGGCGGCGATGGGCCTCGAGGAATTCCTCCAGCAGCTCCTGCGCCTGGCGCGCGACCTTCGGCAGTTCGTTGTCGCGGGCGATCCCCTGACGGAACCCTTCCCAGGTGGTGGCGTAGAGGAGGCCCCTTTCGCCCAGCCTGACCTTCTGCCGCAGCCGCAGGGCCAGGAGGTAGGAATAGTAGCCGTAATCGGTCCGGTTGCTGTAGAGGCGAAGCTGCAAGCGGGCAGCGCCAGGGATGGAGGTGGTGCGCTGCATCCCGACCAGCTCGAAGCCGGCCTGCGCGAGCCGCTGCCGGTAGCTACGCTCGATCTCCCCGCCGTCCAGCCCGTATCGGGCGGTCTCGTCCCGGAATCCCGCCACCTCGAGCCCCAGTACCCTGACCCCGGCCAGTGGACTGCCGGTGAGCTCGACCTCCACGCCGGACTCCGTGGCCGGAGAGGCGAAGGACAGGGCCAGCAGGATCAGGGATGCCAGGATCCGGAAGGGGTGGTTCATCTTCAGCATCTCCTCAGGTGTTCGGTGGAGGGGGCGCCGGATCCTCCTTTTCAGGGAGACCGGTTGATCCGCGCATGTATCACCGCCAGGACGATGACGGTGAGGAACATCAGCAGCGACCACTCGGGGATCGAGAGGCCGAGGAAGGTCCAGACCACCTCGGCGCAGTCGCCGGTGCCCTGCAGTACCTTGCGGATCACCTCCGTCAGGGGCAGGGTCTGGATCCACATCTCCAGGCCGGGCCCGCATTCCGGGACCTGATCGGGGGGCAGGTGCTGGAGCCAGATCTGGCGCCCCGCCAGTGCCGCTCCGGCGCCGGCGCCGAGGACCAGGAGGCCGGCGTAGACCCGCGCGCCCAGTGGACCCGGTCCGTGCAGCGCCGCGAGCAGGGCCACGGTGCCGCAGAAGATGTAGGCCAGGCGCTGCGCCAGGCATAACGGGCAGGGCTCCAGATATTCGACGTACTGGAGATAGAGGCCGAAGCCGAGCAGGGCGGCACAGGCGAGGAAGATCAGGGTCGGGATGAGGCGCCTTTTCATCGGGGCTGCGGGTCCTGGCAACGTCTGGTGAGCCCATCATACAGGTCGATGCGGCGGTCGCGGAAGAAGGGCCAGATGCGGCCCAGCCGCTCGCTGCGCGAGAAGTCCAGCTCGGCCGTCAGTACGCATGCCTCCTCCGCCGGGGCCCGGGCCAGCACTTCCCCCTGGGGTCCGCAGATGAAGCTGCTGCCCCAGAAGGGGATATCGGGGCCGCCCGCCGGATCGGGCTCCGCGCCGGTACGGTTGCAGGCGAGCAGGGGCAGGATGTTGGCCACCGCGTGGCCGCGCTGCACCGTGACCCAGGCATCCAGCTGGCGCTGCCGCTCCGCCTCGTCGTCGGCCGGGTCCCAGCCGATGGCCGTGGGCAGGAGCAGCAGGTCGGCCCCGGCGAGGGCCTGGAGGCGGGCGGCCTCGGGGAACCACTGGTCCCAGCAGACCAGCACGCCGAGCCGCCCGACCGAGGTGGGAACGGGACGAAAGCCGGTATCGCCGGGCGTGAAGTAGAATTTCTCCTCGTAGCCGGGGTCCTGGGGGATGTGGGACTTGCGGTAGATCCCGGCCAGGGTGCCATCCCGCTCCAGCACCACCGCCGTGTTGTGGTAGAGGCCCCGGGCGCGGCGCTCGAACAGGGAACCGACGATCACCACATCCAGCTCGGCCGCCGCCGCGCCGAGGGCATCGGTGGTGGGGCCCGGAACCGGCTCGGCCAGGTCGAAGCAGGCGGGGTCCTGCACCTTGCAGAAGTAGCGGGTGCGATGCAGCTCCGGCAGCAGGACCAGCTCCGCTCCCGCTGCCCGGGCTTCACGGACCCCTTCGATGCTGGCGCGCAGATTCTCCTCCGGATCGTCTCCGCAGGTCTGCTGTACCAGCCCGACCCTCAGTACTCTTTGTTTCATGGTATGTCCACTCCCTGCGGCAGTTGCATGGTGACGCAGTGCAGGCTGCCGGACTGGCGGATCAGCGGCAGGCAGTCGATCAGCACCGTCTCCCGCCCGGGAAAGGCGGCGGCGACGGTTTCGCGCGCGGCGGGATCGGTGGCGGGGTGATAGCCGGGCAGCAGCACCTTGTGGTTGGTGATGAGGAAATTGGCGTAGGAGGCGGGATACTGCCGCCCCTCCGGGTCCAGGAGCGGCGGCGGGGAGGGCAGCGGCAGTAGCCGATAGGGGGAGCCGTCGGGCCGGCGCAGCGCCGCCAGCTCCCGTGCCATCTCCCCCAGCGCCTGGTAGTTGTGATCGGCCGGGTCGTCGCTGGTGACGTGGGCGATGGTGTCGGGAGCCACGAAGCGGGCCAGGGTGTCGATGTGGCCGTCGGTGTCGTCTCCTTCGAGCGCCCCGTGCTCGAGCCAGTGCTGACAGGTGGCGCCGAGGTGCTGTTCCAGCCTGGTCTGCATCCGCCCGCGTCCCAGCCCGGGATTGCGCCCTGGGTGCAGCAGACAGAAGGCGGTGGTCAGCAGTTCACCCTCGCCGTTGCTGTCGATGCTGCCGCCCTCGAGGACCAGTTCGACCCTTGCCATCGGGGTCGTGCCAAAGGCCCCTGCCGCAGCC
>RFJX01000092.1 GCA_003694425.1 Gammaproteobacteria bacterium | reverse complement strand
GTGGGAGCTGCTGCCGGCGGTGGAGACGCTGCTGGAGAAGGGGCTGCTGGAGGAGGTCGCGTGACCGACTACGCCTGCGTTCCCTGCGAGGACCTGTCGGTCTGGGATGCCCTGGTTGCCGGCTCGCCGCAGGGCAATGTCTTCTGCACCAGCGCCTTCCTCACGGCGCTGGAGGAGGTGCGGTTCGAGCCCTGGCTGGTGCTGCGCGACGGGCGGCCGGCGGCGGGCGCGGTGCTGCTGGATCGCGGCGGCGGGGTGTCGGCCGGCTACCACCTGTGCCCCTATCTGGGGGTGCTCATGGACGCTCACGTCAGTAACCAGCCGGTACACCGCCGGTCACGCTGGACCCTGGAGATCCTCGATTGCCTGATCGCGACCCTGACCGGCCGCTACCGGCGGCTGCGCTTCGCCTTCCACCCCGCCTTCGAGGACCTGCGCCCCTTCCAGTGGCACAACTACCATGAACCAGAGGCGGGGCAGTTCCGCATCCACTTGCGCTATACCGGCCTGACTCGACTGGACGGCTTCGGTTGCTTCGACGAATTCCTGTGCACGCTGCCGGAGACCCGGCGCAATCAGTACCGCAAGGCGCAGCGCCAGGGTTACACCATTTCCGGGAGCGACGACATCGACCGGTTGGTGGCACTGCACGCCGCCACCTTCAGCAATCAGGGAGCAGCCTGCGCACCCGGGGAACTGGCGGCGGTGCGGAGCGTGGCTGCCGCCGCCCTCGCAAGCGGTACGGGTGAGCTGCTGGCCTGCCGGACGCCCGGGGGCGAGGTGGCGAACATGGCACTGTTCATGCGCGATGCCAACTGGGGCTATTACGTGACCGGTGGCAGCGAACCCGCCCTCAGGGGGCAGGTCAGCGGTGTCCTGCTGCATCTGGAGTATCTCCGCCGTGCGCAGGAGACGGGGTTGAAGGCGGTCGACATGATCGGCATGAATTCCCCGCCACGGGGCAACTTCAAGTCCACGCTGAACGCGGAACTGGTGCCCTATCACGTGGCGGAGTGGCAGGCTCCTGCGCTCTGAACTGATGCGCACCGAGACCTTCCACATCGGCTATCACAAGACCGGCAGCACCTTCCTGCAGGAACGCGTATTCTCCCGGCTGCGCGAGACCTGCTACATCTATCGCCAGGTGGACGTGGACCCCGACTCGCGGGAGCTGGTCATCCCCGATGAGGAGCGGCGCCGCCTTGAGGCGGCGCGCGAAGAAGGCCGGTCGGTGGTGGTATCTTCCGAAGGTATCTGCGGCGGCCTTGCCGAGGATTATCCCGAAGCCGCCGAATCGGTCGCGCGAATCAGTCCTGGCGCGCGCATCCTCTTGGTGATCCGTTCGCAGTACACGATCCTGCGTTCCTACCACTGGCTGGCGGTCAAGGCCGGATTGCCACTCGGCATCGACGACTATGTGGAGCGGATCATCACTACGGGCAAGCTCGACTACCTGCGGCTGGTCGAGGCCTATGTCGATCAGTTCGGAAGGGATGCGGTGAAGGTGTTGCCCTTCGAGGAGCTGGCCCGTGACCCGGAAGGGTTCCGTCGCCAGGTGCTGGAACATCTGGGCAGCAGCGAGGTCCCCGGCCCGCTGGAGGCCAGCCCGGTGCGGGTCTCGCCTTCGGACCTCGTGGTCGATGCAGTGCTGCTGGCCAACCGGCTGCGTAACACCCTCGGCCTTGAAGCACGCGCAGCGGGCCGGATCCGGAGCGGCCTGATGGGCGGAGCCTTCCTGATCAGCAAGTGGGCCGGCCGGATCTTCGGAACGAAACTGCGCTACCGGGATTTCGATCGGTTCAGGTCGGCGCTCGAGGCCGCATACGGACCATCCAACGCCAGGCTGGCACGGTTGCTCGGGCTGGATCTGGCAGGCCATGGCTATCCGCTGGCGGAAACAGAAACCCCGTCTCGAGTGTGAGTGACACGCTACGTGTGGCGGAGATCGGGAACACCAGAGGGAGGAATGAACTGATGCAGGAAACGGCACGCAGCGCGGTCGACCCCCTCTGGGAGGAGGAGATCTACGGTCGCGAACAGCAGCTCAACCGCTACCCCTTCGATTTCGTGGTCACCTTCGTCCACCGCTTCCGCGACCGCACCAAGACTCCTGAGGAAACCTCGATCCTGGAGGTCGGTTGCGGGGCCGGGAACAATCTCTGGTTCGCGGCCCGGGAAGGCTTCCGCGTCGCCGGACTGGATGGCAGCCCCTCCGCGATCGGACATGCCGCGGCGCGTTTCCGCGCCGATGGGTTGTCCGGTGAATTCTGTGTGGGCGATTTCACCTCGCTGCCCTATCCCGATGCCACTTTCGACCTGGTCATAGACCGCGGTTCACTGACCAACTGCGGTTTTTCCGCGGCCGGCAGGGCCGTCGCCGAGATCCAGCGGGTACTGCGTCCCGGCGGCCGCTTCCTGTTCAACCCCTACAGTCGTGCACATACCAGCCATCTCACCGGCACTCCGGGCCCGGACGAACTGACAGTGAGGATCACGGGGGGTGTGCTGCGCCAGTACCGGCAGATCTGCTTCTATGACGAGGCCATGGTCCGGCGGCAGCTCGGCGCCGGCTGGAAGCTGCTGAGCCTGCGCCACCTGGAGCTGCGCGAGCACCTCGATGACGAGCCGGACGTGCACGCCGAATGGCGCGTGGTCGCGGAGAAGGCGTGATGGACATGGAGGAACTGAGGCTGGGCATGGTCGGCTTCAGCGCCGGCAACGGCCATCCCTACTCCTGGTCGGCCATCTTCAACGGCTATGAGCCGGACGCCATGCGGGACTGCGGCTTCCCGGCCATCCCGGCCTATCTGGCCGAGCACCGGTTCCCGGAAGATGCCATCGAGGGCGCCCGCGTCTGCTGCATCTGGTGTCCGGACGAGGCGCGCGCCCGCCATGTGGCCGAGGCCAGCCGCATCAAACAGGTCTGCGCCCGGCCGGAAGATCTGATCGGCCAGGTCGACGCCGTGCTGCTGGCGCGTGACGACGTGGAATCTCCCGAACGGCGCGCGCTGATCGATCTGTTCCTGGACGCCGGGCTGCCGCTGTTCGTGGACAAGCCGCTGGCCCTCTCCCGGCACGAGGCGCAGGCGCTGCTGGATCGCCAGCAGTGGCCGGGACAGATCTTCAGCGGTTCGGCCCTGGGGCATGCCCCCGAACTGGATGAGCTCCGGGGCGATCCCCTGCTCGATGAGGTCCATTATCTGGAGGGGGTGGCGCCCAAGTCGTGGATGCATTACGCCGTCCACGCCATCGATCCGGCGCTCTCACTGATCGGCCCACAGGGGGATGTGGAGCACGCAGTGGTGAGCCGTGCTGCACACAGCCACGTAGTCACGGTACGCTGGGCCAGCGGCCTGCAGGCCACCTTCACCACCCTCACCGACACGCCGACCCGGATCCTTCTGCGGCTGCACGGCCCGGGTGGTCCGCGGGAGCTGCGTTTCCTCGACACCTTCGGGGCCTTTCGCGCCTCGCTGCTGGCCTACGTCGAGCAGGTGCGCCAGCGCTGCCCGCATCCTTCGCAGGCCCTGCTGCTGCCGGTGGTCGAGGTGATCGAGCACGGGCTGGCAGAGACAGCATGAGTACGACCCGGAGCATGATCATCACCGGCGGCACCGGCCGCATCGGTCGCGTGCTGGCGCGCCACTTCGCGGAGGGGGGATGGCAGGTGGTGGTGCCCTCGCGCAGCGGGCAGCGCATCGAGGAACTGCGGGCCTCGCTCAACGCGGAGGCGGCGGAGCGGCTTACCGGACCGGTCCTCGACCTCACGGAGGAGGGCTCGGTGTCCGCCCTGATGGCCTGGCTAGGGAAGCGGGGACTGGCACCGGTGGCGCTGGTCAACGGTGCCCGCGACCTGGGT
>RFJX01000091.1 GCA_003694425.1 Gammaproteobacteria bacterium | reverse complement strand
CGTAGAGGGAGAGGGGGCCCGGCTCGAAGGCAAGGCGCCGTTCGACCGCCTCCGGCCACGCCACCTCCCCCAGGCGCCAGCCGTCCGCGACCTGGAGGGTGAAGGGGACCAGCTCCTTCAGCGTCGGGGTGTGGCTGTTGACATGCCAGGGCGGCTGGAGGCCGAGCCGCAGGCGCAGCCTGCCACCTTCCATCCTCCCCTCCGCCCGCAGGCCACCCCGGGCCCCGTACTGCAGGGGGCCGGTCTCCCCCTCTTCGAGGATGCGCAGCGCCAGCAGGAGGGTCGGGAAGGCGTCCGGGGAGCGGTTGATGCCGGTGGCGAAGGCGGCCACGGTCTCGCGCGCGAGGCGCTCGTGGTCCAGGCTGCCACCGCGCCGCGCCAGCCGGGCCAGGGCCAGGGCCGCGGCACCGTTGCCGGAGGGCAGGGCGTCGTCGGCGCCCGGCCTGGGCCGCTGGAGCAGGCCGCTGTCCGCCTCGTTCATGTAGAAACCACCCTGGTCCGGGTCGTGGAAGCGCTCCACCATCTCGTCGACGATCCGGCGGGCCTGCTCCAGCCGCGCCGGCTCTCCGGCGTCATAGAGCGCCAGCAGGCCGAGGGCGAGGTGGGCGTAGTCACCCAGCACCCCCGGCACCGACGGGCGCCCGTCCAGGGAGGCGCGCCACAGCCCGCCTCCCTCGCGCCGGTGGACCTGCCACAGCCAGTCGGCCGCCGCGGAGGCGGCCTCCAGGTAGCGTGGCTCTCCCAGATCGGTGGCGGCCCGGGCCAGGGCCTCGATGGTCATCCCGTTCCAGGCGGTCACCACCTTGCGATCGATGGCCGGCGCCGGGCGGGGGGCCCGGGCCTGCAGCAGTCCCGCCCGGATCGCCGCCACCCTCTCCAGCAGCTCCGCCTCGCTCAGGCCGTGTCCTTCGGCATATTCGGCCAGCGGCGTCTCCAGATGGAGGATGCTGCGACCGTCGAAGTTGCCGCCGGGGGTCACCCCGTAGAGGTCGATGGCCAGCCGCGCCAGCTCCGGCGGCAGGGCCGCCCCGATCTCCTCCCGGGTCCAGGTGTAATAGACCCCCTCGCCCCGCGGGTCGTCGGCATCCACCGCGGCGTGGAATGCGCCGCCGGGGTCGCGCAGGTCCCGCAAAACCCAGTCCAGGGTGTCGCGCACCACCCGGGCGTAGCGCTCCCGGCCGGTGAGGCGGTGGGCCTGCTGATAGGCCAGGGCGAGCTGGGCCTGGTTGTAGAGCATCTTCTCGAAGTGGGGGACCAGCCACAGGGGGTCGGTGGCATAGCGGTGGAAACCGCCCCCGACCTGATCGTGGATCCCCCCGTGCAGCATGTGATCGAGGGTGATGCCGACGGCCTCCAGGGTCTCCTTGCGGGGTTCGCGTTCCAGGTCGTCCAGCAACAGCAGCAGGGAGGTCTCGGAGGGGAACTTGGGGGCCTGACCGAAACCACCGTGGCGGCGATCCAGGCGCTCCAGCAGGCGCCCGATGGCGCCTGGCAACGAGCCCCGCTCCAGCTCCGCCGCCGTGCTCCCTTCCCGCTGGACCTGGCGGATCGCCTCGGTCACCTCCCGCGCCTGCTCCCCCAGCTGCTCCCGGCGATCGCGCCACGCCGCGACCACCGATTGCAGCAGCTGCCGGAACTGCGCCGGCGGGTAGTAGGTGCCGGCGAAGAAGGGTTCCCCCTCCGGGGTCAGGAAGGCGGAAAGGGGCCAGCCGCCCTGGCCGCGCAGCAGCATCACCGCGGTCATGTAAATGCTGTCCACGTCGGGGCGCTGCTCCCGGTCCACCTTGACGCAGACGAAGTGTTCGTTGAGATAGCGGGCTATCTCCGGGTCCTCGAAGCTCTCGTGTTCCATCACATGGCACCAGTGGCAGGTCGAGTAGCCGATGGAGAGGAAGACCGGCCGGTCCAGCTCGCGCGCCGCGGCGAAGGCCTCCTCGCCCCAGGGATACCAGTCCACCGGATTGTGGGCATGCTGGAGCAGATAGGGGGAATCCTCCAGGATCAGGCGGTTGGTCCAGCGCGGGCGGCCATCCTCGAGCAGGTGGCGGGTGCGGGGAAGGTAGTCCTCCCCCCGGGAGGCGATGGCGGCCTGGATGCGCTGCGCCAGGGCGGGGGGCAGCGGCGGTGCGCCAGGCAGCGGGGTGAGGGCCGGGGCGGCGATGGAGAGGCTCATGAGCAGGCTGAAGAGGAATGGTTGCATCGGGAGGGTCATTGTACTCCCCAATGAAGGAGCCGCAGGGGCCCCGATCTGCAGCCTCACTCGCCCCCAGCCGCCGTGAGCCGCTGCCGCAGTCCGCTGCTGCGGGAGCTGACGGTGAGTGCCGCCCTCGTCAGGGCCTCCCGGCTGGCCCAGATCAGCACCTCCCGGCGGGCGCGGGTGACGGCGGTGTAGAGCAGTTCGCGGGTCACCAGCGGGGCCGGCTCGGGAGGTAGCAGCAGGGCCACGCGGTCGTACTCCGAGCCCTGTGCCTTGTGCACGGTCATCGCGTGGACCGTCTCATAGTTCACCATGCGCGCCGCCGGGACCGGCAGCTCACCCTCCCCCCGCTCGAAATGGACCCGGTAGCCGCCCCCTCCCGTGGGCAGGGCGATGCCGATATCGCCGTTGTAGAGTCCGAGGGCCGGATCGTTGCGGGTGACCATCACCGGGCGCCCCGGATACCACTCCCGGTGCGGGTCGATCAGCCCCCGCCCGGCCAGCAGCAGGGTGAGCTGCCGGTTGACCGCCTCGACGCCCCACGGCCCCTGACGCAGGGCGCAGAGCAGGCAGGCCTCGCGCAGCAGGGCGTGCAGCTCGGCGACCGACCTGCCCTTGGAGACCGCCTCGTAGTAACGACACAGGTTTCCCTCCAGCCACCGGCCCAGCAGGCGGTCGCGGTCGGCCGGGGCGCTGACGGGCTCCCACCCCAGCCCCGGCTCCTGTTGCAGCAGCTCCGGGATCCGGTCGGCATCTCCGTCGAGCACGGCGCGGGACAGCCGCCAGATCCCGCCGCCGGCCTCGAAGCGGTAACTGCGCTCCAGGGTGGTGACGCAGTCGCTCAGCACGCCGGCGCCCTCCGGGGCGGACAGGGGATGACCGCAGGCCGCCTCCAGGTAGTCGCGGAAGGAGGGAGTGAAGCCCTCGCCGGCGGCGCAGATGTCCGCCAGCACCGCCCCCGGCTCGACCGAGGCGAGCTGGTTGCGGTCCCCCAGCAGGATGAGCCTGCCGTGGCGCGGCAGCGCCCGGAGGAGGCGGCTCATCAGCGGGAGATCGACCATCGAGGCCTCGTCCACCACCACCAGGTCGCAGTCCAGCGGATTGCCGGCGTGATGACGGGCACTGCCATCCGGGCGCAGGCCCAGGAGGCGATGCAGGGTCTCCCCTTCCAGTCCCCGCAGGAACCTCCGTTCAGCCTCGCCGGGGAGGCCCTGTGCAGCCTGACAGAGGGCCTCCTGCATCCGTGCCGCCGCCTTCCCGGTGGGGGCGCCGAGGCGCGGCCGGATCCCCGGGTCCAGGCGCAGCAACAGGGCCAGGATGCGGGCGAGGGTGGTGGTCTTGCCGGTCCCCGGCCCCCCGGAAATGACACAGAGGCGGCGGCTGGCGGCCACCGCCGCGGCCACCCGCTGCCAGTCCGTCCCCGCCGGTGGCCCGAAGAGGTCGTCCAGAACAGCCCGCAGCGGCCCGATCCCGCGCGGCTGCGCCTCCGCCGCCAGCCCCAGCAGGGCCCGGGCCAGCCCCCGCTCCTCCTCGCGGT
>RFJX01000090.1 GCA_003694425.1 Gammaproteobacteria bacterium | reverse complement strand
GGTCCAGTCCCGGGAGGAGGAGGGGACCACCCTGGCCGCCGTCACCGCCGACGGCCGGGTCCTGCTGGCCGGCTTCCAGCGCGGCGAATCCCTCCTCGGGGAGGAGGGCGAGCTGGAACAGACGGTGAGCGAGCTGGCGGTGACCGGACGGGTGACCCACCTGGCCCTGGACGTCGACCAGCGGGAGCTCTACCTGGTCACCGATGACGGACACCTGCACTACTACGATGTCCAGGACAAGGAGGCGCCCAGGCTGCTGGACGTGGTCACCGTCGCGCCGGCCGGTGGTCAGGTCACTGCCCTGGAGTTCCTCGCCGGCGGGATCTCCGTCCTGGTGGGGGACAGCACGGGACGGATCGAGCAATGGTTCCCGGTGCGGGATGCGAGCAACAACTACCATCTGGCCCACGTCCGCGGATTCCGCCTGGGGCAGGCGCCGATAACGGCCATCGCGCCGGAATTCTATCGAAAGGGGTTCCTGGCCGCCGACGCCGCCGGCGTGGTCGGGATCTTCCACACCACTGCCGGGCGCACCCTGTTGTGGCGCCAGGCGGCCGACGGCCCGATCACGCTGGCCGCCATGCTCCCCCACGCCGATGGCGCCCTGCTGGTCGACGGGAGCGAGAGCCTGCAGCGCTGGTCGATCCACAACGAGCATCCGGAGGTCTCCTGGCGCTCGCTCTGGGGCAAGGTCTGGTACGAGAGCCGGCAGCAGCCGGAGTGGATCTGGCAGTCTTCCTCCGCCAGCAATGACTTCGAGCCCAAGTTCAGCCTCACCCCGCTGGCCTTCGGCACCCTCAAGGCGACCTTCTACGCCATGCTCTTCGCCATCCCGCTGGGCGTGCTGGGGGCGCTGTTCGCGGGCTACTTCATGCATCCGGCCATGCGCAAGGTGGTCAAGCCGACGGTCGAGGTGATGGCGGCCCTGCCGACGGTGATCCTCGGCTTTCTCGCCGGCCTCTGGCTGGCGCCCCTGGTGGAGCACAACCTGCCCGGGATCTTCCTCATCCTGCTGCTCACCCCCCTGTCGCTGGTCGCCGCGGGCTGGGGCTGGGACGCGCTGCCGGAAGGGCTGCGCCGCCGGGTCCCGGAGGGGCTGGAGGCGGCCCTGCTGATCCCGGTGGTGGTCCTGACCATCTGGCTCTCGATGGTGCTCGGCCACCCGCTGGAGGATCTGCTGTTCGACGGCAACATGCCGGCCTGGATCACGAGCGAACTGGGGATCGACTTCGACCAGCGCAATTCGCTGGTGGTCGGGATCGCCATGGGCTTCGCCGTGATCCCGACCATCTTCTCCATCAGCGAGGACGGGGTACACAGCGTCCCCCGGCATCTAGTCCACGGCTCCCTCGCCCTGGGCGCCACCCCCTGGCAGACCCTCTGGCGGGTCGTGCTGCCCACCGCCAGCCCGGCCATCTTCTCGGCCCTGATGATCGGCCTGGGCCGGGCGGTCGGTGAGACCATGATCGTGCTCATGGCCACCGGCAACACCCCGGTGGTCGATTTCAACATCTTCACCGGGTTCCGGGCGCTGTCGGCCAACATCGCGGTGGAGATGCCGGAGACGGAGGTCCACAGCACCCATTACCGGGTCCTGTTCCTGGCCGCGCTGGTGCTGTTCCTGGCAACCTTCCTGGTCAACACCGCCGGCGAGATCGTCCGCCAGCGCCTGCGCCGGCGTTACAGCAGCCTGTAGTCCCACGATTGCCCGGAGCAGCGAGGAGCACCATGAAACACCGCACCCAAAGCTGGATCACCCAGGGCAGTCCCTGGGTCTGGCTCACCGCCGGGATGGTCAGCGTGTCGCTGGTCATGGTCCTCGGCCTGCTGGGCCTGATCGGGGCCCGTGGCCTCGGCCACTTCTGGCCCAAGCCGGTGCTGGAGGCCGACTATCTGGAGCCGGGCGGGGGCCACAGCCACATCATCGGCCAGGTGGTCGACGAGGAGGAGATCAGCGCCCAGGCCCTGCTGGACCTGGGCCAGAAGCCCCCCCGGCAGGAGGGTGTGGTGCGGCGGTTGCTGGTGAAGAGCGGCAATCGCCGGGTGGCGCCGCCCGACTTCCGCTGGGTCTACGCCGACGGGCTCACCGGCGTCCAGCACGCCCCGGAGCTGATGGTGGTGGAACGCCACCAGTGGGGCGATTTCATTGGCCGGCTCACCGGCCTCAAGGAGCATGGCGAGCCGGTCGCGACCCCCGATCTCTGGGCTGAATACCAGCGCCGGATCGCGCGGGCCGAGGCGCTCTATCGCCGCATCCGCGCGATCGAGAAGGACGAGATCGGGGCCATCAACTACCGCATCGAGCGGCTGCGCCTGGAACGCCGCCGCCTGGAACTCGACGGGGTGAGAGACCCGGACGCCTTCGCCGACATCGAGGAGAGGAAGCAGGCCGCCCAGCGGGAGTACCAGGCGCTCTCGCGGGAGCTCGCCGACCTGCGCCGGGAGGCCGGACGCGACACCTACACCGCCCGCATCGCCGACGGGCGCGAGGTCGAGCAGCCCGTGGCCGAGGTGGTGCGGGCCTACCGGCCCAACGCCATGGGGCTGACCGACAAGCTCACCTTCTATCTCGCCAAGCTGCACGAATTCGTCTTCGACGAGCCGCGCGAGGCCAATACGGAGGGCGGCGTCTTCCCGGCCCTGTTCGGCACCGTCCTGATGGTGATGCTGATGTCGCTCATCGTCACCCCCTTCGGCGTCGTCGCCGCGGTCTACCTGCGCGAGTATGCCACCCAGAACTGGTTCACCCGGGCGGTGCGCATCGCCGTCAACAACCTCGCCGGCGTCCCCTCCATCGTCTTCGGGGTCTTCGGCCTGGGCTTCTTCGTCTACACCGTCGGCGAACGGGTCGACCACGCCTTCTTTCCGGAGGCGCTGCCCGCCCCCACCTTCGGCACGCCGGGCCTGCTGTGGGCCTCGCTCACCCTGGCGCTGCTCACCGTGCCGGTGGTGATCGTCGCCACCGAGGAGGGCCTGACCCGGATCCCCAACGCCTTCCGCGAGGGTAGTCTGGCGCTGGGAGCGACCAAGGCAGAGACCCTCTGGCGCATCATCCTGCCAATGTCCACACCGGCCATCATGACCGGCATGATCCTGGCCATCGCCCGTGCCGCCGGCGAGGTGGCGCCCCTGATGCTGGTGGGGGTGGTGAAGCTGGCCCCCTCGCTGCCGCTGGACGGCAACTTCCCCTACCTGCATCTGGAGCGCAAGTTCATGCACCTGGGCTTCCACATCTACGACGTCGGTTTCCAGAGCCCCAACGTGGAGGCGGCCCGGCCGCTGGTCTATGCCACCTCCCTGCTGCTGGTGCTGATCGTGGTGGCCCTGAATCTGGCGGCGATCCGGATTCGCAATCGCCTCGAGGACAAGTATCATGCAGCAGAGCACTGAGCCGGCAGGCGCGCCTGCCATCCCTGCGGAGCAGCCCATGAGCGAGAATACCGCCCGAACCCATGCCATCGAACTGGGGCACCTCGCCCGCGGCGAGCCGGGCCGGAGGGAGGAGGAGCAGCCGACCGTCACCCTGAAGGTGGAGTCGCTGGACCTCTGGTACGGCGAGCAGCAGGCCCTCAAGTCGATCTCGATGGAGATCCCCCGCCAGCAGGTGACCGCCTTCATCGGCCCCAGTGGTTGCGGCAAGTCCACCCTGCTGCGCTGCTTCAACCGGATGAACGACCTCGTCGACGGCGTGCGGATCGAGGGCCGGGTCCTGCTCGACGGCCAGAACATCTACGACCGCTCGGTCAACGTGGCGGACCTGCGCCGGCGGGTGGGGATGGTCTTCCAGCGTCCCAACCCCTTCCCCAAGACGATCTACGAGAATGTCGCCTATGGCCTGCGTCTGCAGGGCGTGAACGACCGGCGCACCCTCGACAAGGTGGTGGAGCGCTCGCTCAAGTCGGCCGCGCTGTGGGACGAGGTGAAGGACCGGCTGCACGAGAGCGCGATGGGTCTCTCCGGTGGTCAGCAGCAGCGGCTGGTGATCGCCCGCGCCATCGCCATCGAACCGGAGGTCCTGCTGCTGGACGAGCCGGCCTCGGCCCTGGACCCCATCTCCACGCTGAAGATCGAGGAGCTGGTCTACGAGCTGAAGGAGAAGTACACCATCGTCATCGTCACCCATAACATGCAGCAGGCGGCGCGGGTGTCGGACTACACCGCCTTCATGTACCTGGGCGAGCTGATCGAGTTCGACCGTACCTCGACCCTGTTCACCAATCCGCGCAGGAAGCAGACCGAGGACTACATCACCGGCCGTTATGGCTGAGGCCGGGCCGCTGCTGGAGAATCACAGATGAAGCCGACCGACCTTCCCCCCCACATCTCCCGCCAGTACGACAAGGAGCTGGAGGACGTCCGCGAGCGGGTCCTGCTGATGGGCGGACTGCTGGAGTCGCTGCTGGACAGGACCATCGAGGTCCTCGACTCCGGAGACCGGGAGCTGGCGGTCCAGGTCGCGGAGTCCGACTACCAGGTCAATGCCTACGAGGTGAGCATCGACGAGGAGTGTACCGAGATCCTCGCGCGCCGCCAGCCGGCGGCCTCCGATCTGCGCCTGGTCCTGGCCATCAGCAAGACCATCACCGACCTGGAGCGCATCGGGGACGAGCTGGAGAAGATCGGCCGCATCCTGATCAAGCAGATCGATGCCGACACGCCCCGCTCGCGTTACGTCGGGCTGCGCACCATGGCCGCCCGCGTACGTGACCTTCTGCACGAGACCCTGGACGCCTTCACCCGCATGGATTCGCACCGGGCCCTGGAGCTGATCAAGGAGGACGAGAAGATCGACGAGGAGCAGGACTCCATCCTGCGCCAGCTGATCACCTACATGATGGAGGACCCGCGCACCATCACCTCCACCCTGGACATCATCCTCGCGGTCAGGGCGCTGGAGCGGATCGGGGACCACGCCATCAACATCTGCGAATACGTCGTCTATCTGGTGGAGGGCAAGGACATCCGCCACATCACCCTGGAGCAGGCGCGCCGGGAGATCGAGGAGCGGGGCTGAAGGAGAGGCCCCGGGCCGGTTCAGTCCGCCTCCGCCCGGGCCGGTGTCTCCTCCCGGTCCAGTTCCACCACGCTCTCTGGCGGGAAGTCGCAGCGGAAGGTGCTGCCCTTTCCCTCCTCACTCTCGATCACCAGGCGGGCCCCGTGCCGCTGCAGCACGTGCTTGACGATGGCCAGACCGAGACCGGTGCCCCCGCTCCCGTCCTCCCGCGCGCGGCTGTCATCGACCCGGTAGAACCGCTCGGTCAGGCGGGGCAGGTGATGGGCCGGGATCCCGATCCCGGTGTCCCTCACCACCAGGTGCGCGCCCTGTTCGTCGCCGTACCAGCGGATCCGGATGGTCCCTCCGGGAGGGGTGTACTGCACGGCATTGAAGACCAGATTGGCGAAGGCGGCATGCAGCTCTGAAGGACAGCCCGTCAGGCCCAGGCGGTGATCGGCCTCCAGGTAGAAGAGATGACGTGCGTCGCCGCCCAGCTCCATGGCCTGCTGCTGGATCTCGGCCAGCAACAGGGAGACGTCGACCGCCTCGCGCACCGGCTCGGCCTCGCACTGCTCCAGCCGCGAGAGCAGCAGGAGTTCTTCCACCATGTGGCGCATGCGGCCGCATTGCTGGCGCATCTTCTGCAACAGGGGGAGGAGCCGTTCCGGCGGGGGCAGTTCTCCCTCCGTCAGGGTCTCCAGATAGCCCGACAGGACCGTCAGCGGGGTGCGCAGTTCGTGCGAGGCATTGGCCACGAAGTCCGAGCGGACCCTGGCGGCCTGGACCACCTCGGTGACGTCACGGGCCACCAGCAGGCGCTGGCCCTTTCCATAGGGGACGAGGCGCAGATTGAGCACCCGGGTGGGGTCCACCGGGGAGGGCATTTCCTCCCCCGCCTCCGCCTGGTCCTGCTGCCGCAGCAGACGCACCACCGCCGGGTGGCGCACGATACTCGCGATCCGCCGGCCGCCGTCGCGCGGCCACTGGACCCCCAGCAACCGTTCGGCGCGCGGGTTGGACCAGGTGATCGCCCCGTCCCCGTCCAGGACCACGGTCGCGTCGGGCAGGGCGCGGGTGGCCTTCTGGAACTGCTTGAGCATGTTGCTCAGCTTCTTCTTGCGCTTGCGGTAGCGCTCCTGGCGCAGCTCGCAGTGGTCCAGGAGCTCCCCCACCACGCCCTGATCCAGGCCCTTCGCCTCCTCCCTGCGCCCGCGCATCCACTGCAGCAGCCGCTCCAGGCGACGCTGCTGCCAGAGGATGTAGCCCACCGCGCCGAGCCACAGGCACAGCAGCAGCTCGCCGCTCAGCCAGCCCGCCGCTGCCGAGAGCAGGGTGACCAGGAGCATCCGTCTCAGGTCGTCACGATGCATGCCGCCCTCCGGTTCCGGACCGCGATTCAGTCCCCCTCCGGCAGGGAGAAGCGATAGCCGACGGTGCGCACCGTCTGGATCGCGCGGTCATAGCCGTGTGGTTGCAGGGCCTTGCGCAGACGCCGGATATGGACATCGACGGTGCGCTCCTCGATGTAGACATTGTCACCCCAGATCTGGTCGAGCAGCTGCCCGCGGGTGAAGACGCGCTCGGGATGGGTCACGAAGAAGTTTAGCAGGCGGAACTCGGTGGGACTGAGTTCCACCGCCTGCTCGTCGATGGTGACGCGGTGGGTGGCGGTATTGAGCCGGAGCCTGCCGGCCTCGACCAGCTCCCCGTCGCCGCCTGCACCATGGCGGCGAAGAACGGCGCGGATCCGGGCGATGAGCTCGCGGGTCGAGAAGGGTTTGGTGACATAGTCGTCGGCCCCGCTCTCGAGGCCCTGCACCCGCGCGTGCTCGTCACCTCTGGCCGTCAGCATGATGACCGGCAGGTGGCGGGTGGCGGGGTCACGACGCAGGCGCCTGAGGAGCTCCAGCCCGCCGATCCCGGGCAGCATCCAGTCCAGCAGGAGCAGGTCCGGCTGCTCCTGCTTCAGCAGGGACGGGACCTGATCGGCGGAGGCGGCCCCGACCCACTGCATGCCGGCCCCCTCGAGGGCGAAGCCCACCATCTCGCGGATGGCCGCCTCATCCTCCACTATCAGTATCCTGATGTCGTTCATGATCCCGCTCTGGCGGCCTCTCTTCCAGGCTCCGTGAGCCTCCATTTCAGGGTATGCATGTGACAGTGATATGACAGTCGGGGGGCAGGAGGTGATTGTCACATGATCGTCATATACCCGTCACCGGATCGTCACATCCCCGCCCTACAGTTCCCCCAGCGGACGGATGGCGCCGTCCGGGAAGATCCCCACTTTGACAATCACCGGGAGGAAAACTGCATGAAACAGTCACTGAGACAGGTGGCAGGCACTGCCCTGCTGGCCGGGGCCGCATGCATGGCCACGCCGGCGCACGCCACCAGCGAGGCGATGATGGACCTGCTGAAGGTGCTGCGCGACAACGGCACCATCGACCAGTCCGCCTACGAGATGCTGGTCAACGCGGCGAAGGCCGATGCCGAGCAGACGGAACACCAGGCCAGGAAGGTGGCCGAGGCCGAGGCGAAGAAGGCGACCAGGAACACGGTGAAGATCAAGACCAAGGAGAAGCTGGCCTTCGAGTCGGGCGACGGGATGTTCAAGTGGAATGTCTTCGGCCGGATCATGGCCGACTACACCGCCTTCAACGACGACAGGACCGAGATGGAGGATGGGACCGAGCTGCGTCGTCTGCGCCTTGGCTTCGGCGGCACCCTGTGGAAGGTCTGGAACTTCAAGATCCAGCCCGATTTCGCCAAGGGGACCGTGACCATGAAGGATGCCTGGCTGGGCTACAAGGGCTTCCACGATACCCAGATCAAGGTGGGCAACCACCATGTGCCCTTCGGCATGGACCTGCTCAACAGCTCCAAGTACATGATGTTCATCGAGCGCTCGCTGGTGGCCAATGCCCTGCAGGAGCACCTGGCCGACCGCCGCATCGGCCTGTCGGTGGCCCACTGGGGGGAGCAGTACCAGCTGCAGGGTGGTCTGTTCGGCGGCCCGGCCAACGGCGGCGCCGACGAGTACTACAATGCCGCCGTCCGCGGCTCCTGGGCGCCGATCCACGAGAAGGACAAGGTGCTGCACCTGGGCGCGGCCTATGTGCACGGCTTCAAGGGTGATGCCGGCAGCCACGCGATCAAGCTCTCCACCCGTCCCGAGACCCACATCGGCAGCAAACTGTTGAGCACGGGCAGCCTCGAGGTGGACGACTACGACATGTACTCGGCGGAGTTCGCAGGCGTCTACGGCCCGGCCACGCTGCTGGCCGAGTACAACCATGCCAGCCTGTCGCGGCCGCGCGGGGCCTCCGATCTGGACGTGGACGGCTGGTATGTCTCTGGCTCCTGGTTCCTCACCGGCGAGCATCGCAACTACAAGGTGAAGGACGGGATGTTCCATTCCATCCACCCGCATGGCGTGGTCGGCAAGGGCGGCATCGGCGCCTGGGAGGTGGCGGTGCGCTACAGCGATCTGGACCTGACCGATACCGGCGCCGGGATCACCGGTGGCGAGGAGCAGAACGTGACGCTGGGTCTGAACTGGTATCCGACCAGGACCATCCGGTTCATGGCCAACTACGTCAACGTGCTCAACGTCGACCGTCCCGGCAGCAGCCACGACGGCGACGAGCCGGACGCCTTCATCCTGCGCTCCCAGATCTACTGGTAAGTTTTCCGGGTTGTCCGGGCTCTCCAAGGCCCCGCCACGGCGGGGCCGTTTTTTTTCCGCCGGCAGTTGCGTATGCTTGCGCCCTCGTCCCAAACCAGACCCCGGGAGCCGTTATGAACTGGAACGTCTATCTCTCTGGCGAGATCCATACCGACTGGCGCGATCGCATCGCCCAGGGGGTGGAGGAGGCCGGCCTGCCCGTGACCCTGACTTCCGCCGTGACCGACCACGAGACCTCGGACGACTGCGGTGACCGCATCCTCGGCCCGGAGAGTGATCCCTTCTGGAAGGACCACAAGGCGGCCCGCATCAATGCCATCCGCATCCGGACGCTGATTGAGCGTGCCGACATCGTGGTGGTCCGTTTCGGGGAGAAATACCGGCAGTGGAACGCCGCCTTCGACGCGGGATATGCCGCCGCCCTCGGCAAGTCGCTCATCACCCTCCATGACGAGGGACTGACCCACGCCCTCAAGGAGGTCAACGCCGCCGCCCTGGCCAGCTGCCGCACCCCCGAACAGGTGGTGGCCATCCTGCGCTATACCATCGAGGGGAGCTGCTGAGGCGGGGCGGGCGATTGTCATGGTGACCCCCCGACGGTAACATGTAATGTTTGTGCGAACCGGCTGGAAAAACAATGTTTTCAGGTAGCATGGTCGCGGTGGCGACCCCCATGGAACCGGGCGTCGGCATCGACAATCCGGTCGATGAGGTCGCCCTGGCGCGGCTCATCGAGTTCCACATCGACAACCAGACCGACGCCATCGTCGCGGTGGGCACCACCGGCGAATCGGCCACCCTCACCGAGGAGGAGCACTGCCACGTGATCCGCCGGGTGGTGGAGCTGGTGGCAGGAAGGGTGCCGGTGATCGCCGGTACCGGGGCCAATTCCACCCTGGAGGCGATCCGCCTGACCCGCTGCGCGAAGGAGGCCGGCGCCGATGCCTGCCTGCTGGTGACCCCCTATTACAACAAGCCGACCCAGGAGGGGCTCTATCTTCACCACAAGGCGGTGGCCGAGGCGGTGGACATCCCCCAGATCCTCTACAACGTGCCCGGGCGCACCGCCTGTGACATGCTGCCGGAGACGATCGGCCGGCTCTCCGTCATCCCCAACATCATCGGGGTCAAGGAGGCCACCGGCGAGATCTCGCGGGTGGCCGCCATCCGGGAGCTGGCGGGCAGGGATTTCCTGCTCATCTCGGGTGACGACGCAACCGCCATGGAATTCATGCTCGCGGGCGGTCACGGGGTGATCTCGGTCACCGCCAATGTGGTCCCGAAGCAGATGCACGAACTGTGCGTCGCCGCCACCTCCGGGGAGCGGGAGAAGGCCGAGTCCATCGACCGGGAGATCGCCGCGCTGCACAAGAACCTCTTCATCGAGTCCAACCCCATCCCCACCAAGTGGGCGCTCAACCGAATGGGGCTGATCCAGGCCGGCATCCGCCTGCCCCTGACCTGGCTGGCGGAATCGGCCCAGCCCCGGGTCGAGGAGGCACTGCGCCTCGCCGGCGCCCTGAAGGACTGAACCGGACGACCAGACCAAGCCATGAGAAACACCCTGCTGCTCTCCCTGCTCCTGCCGTTGCTGGCCGCGTGCAGTGGCGCGAAGAACCTGCTGCCCGACCTCTCCGGCGTGGTCCCGGACCGGACCAAGGAGTATCGCAAGGCGGAGAGCCTGCCGGACCTGGAGGTGCCGCCCGATCTGACTGCAGAGGCGATCCATGACGAGCTGGCGGTTCCTGACATCGAAAACGGCGTGGCCACCTATTCGACCTATCAGCAGCGGATCAAGGCCCGCAGGGAGGCGAAACAGGCGCAGCAGGTGACCGGTGCGCTGGCCCTCTCCGACGAGCGCGTCATGGTGGCGCTGATCCCGGTGGAACAGCTCTGGCCCCGGCTCAAGCAGTTCTGGCAGGAGCGGGGTTTCACCCTGGAACTGGAGGACCAGGAGCTGGGGGTGATGGAGACCGGCTGGAAGGATGACCCCGTACAGCTCCGGCGGGACAAGTACAAGCTCTTCGTGGAACCGGGTGAACAGGCGGGCACCAGTGTCCTCTATCTGTCGCACCAGGCCGAGGAACGGATTCCGGAGGGTGAATCCCTGGTCTGGAAGCCCAGGGCCCGGGAGCCGCAACTCGAGCAGGCGATGGTGGAGCAGCTGCAGCAGTACTTCGGGCCCGACAGGCTGACCGTTGGCGATACCCCGCCTCCCGCCCAGCCCGTGGTAGGCGCTCCCCGGACCGCCACCGCGGCGACCACCGGCGGCCCCACCGAATCCCTCCCCTGGCGCGAGCCACAGGCGGAGGGAGGCCCACCGTTACGCTCCGAGGCCCTGCCTGCAGGCGACGGCAAATACTACCTCAGCGTCAATCGCGACTTCGACGGAACCTGGAATGCCATCCTCAAGGTCCTGGGCGAGCGTGGCTTCACCATCGAGTCGAAGGACCGCGATCGGGGCATCATCGAGGTCCTGCCGCCTGCCGGGGTCCAGAAGGAAGAGAGCATCTGGGACAAGCTGCTGTTCCGCGGCGGCCCGGACGGCTACAAGATCAGCGTTACCGGTGTCGGCAGCAAGAGCGAAGTGGTGGTCCTGGACGAGGATGGCAAGTGGGACGACTCCGAGGCCGCCAATCAGATCCTCTACGACCTCAACAGTGCGCTGAACGGCCATTCCTGACCAGGGGGGCCACGTCGCTTGCGTTTCGCCTCCCTCGGGTCCGGCAGCCGCGGCAACGCCACCCTGCTGCAGAGCGGCGGGACCCTGCTCCTGATCGACTGCGGGTTCGGCCTGCGCGAGGCGGGCCGGCGCCTGGCCCGCCTCGGGGTCTCGCCGGGCGAGGTCAGCGCCCTGCTCCTGACCCATGAACACGGCGACCACGCGGGCGGCTGTGGTCCCTTCCTGCGCCGCCACCGTCTCACCCTGCACGCCACCGGCGGCACCCTGCGCGCGGCTGCCGGCGCCCTGGGCGAGCTCCCCGG